>DASTAL010000259.1:0-4795 GCA_035712685.1 Rudaea sp.
GGGGCACGTACATTCGATGGTGCTGTGGGGGCCGCCAGGCTGCGGCAAGACCACGCTCGCGCTGCTGCTGGCAAAGTACGCCAAAGCCGAATTCCGCGCGATCTCGGCGGTGCTGTCTGGTATCGCCGAAGTGCGCGCGGCGCTGGCCGATGCGGAAAAGCGCTTCGCCCAGGGCCAGCGCAGCGTGTTGTTCGTCGACGAAGTGCACCGCTTCAACAAGGCGCAGCAGGATGCGTTCCTGCCGCACATCGAGCGCGGCGTGATCATCTTTGTCGGCGCGACGACCGAGAATCCCTCGTTCGAGCTTAATTCGGCCCTGCTGTCGCGTTGCCGCGTCCATGTGATGGATGCGATATCGGCCGAGGCCATCGTCGAGGCGCTAAGACGCGCGTTGTACGACGAAGAACGCGGACTCGGAAAATCCAATCTGAAAATCGACGGCCACGCGCTCGATTTAATCGCGCAAGCCGCCGATGGCGACGTGCGTCGCGCGTTGACCCTGCTCGAAATCACCGCCGACGTCGCCCACGATGGTGTGGTCGACGAGGCAACGCTGTCCCAGGTGCTGGCCGACCGCACGCGCCGTTTCGACAAGGGCGGCGAGCAGTTCTACGACCAGATTTCCGCCTTGCACAAGTCCGTGCGTTCGTCGGATGCCGATGCCGCGCTGTATTGGTGCACGCGCATGCTCGATGGCGGCGTCGATCCGGCCTATCTCGCGCGGCGCCTGACGCGCATGGCAATCGAGGATGTCGGCCTGGCCGATCCGCGTGCGCTCACCTTGGCGCTTGAAGCCTGGGATACCTACGAGCGCCTCGGCTCGCCCGAAGGCGAACTCGCGCTGGCGGAAGCAACGATCTATCTCGCCATCGCGGCCAAGAGCAACGCGGCCTACGCCGCCCTCGGCGAGGTGAAGGAATTGATCGCGGAGACCGGCACGCTGGACGTACCCATGCATCTGCGCAACGCGCCGACGAAACTGATGAAGGGCCTCGGTTACGGCCGCGGCTACCAATACGATCCCGATGTCGAGGGTGGCATCGCGTTCGATCAGGAATGCTTGCCGGATGCGCTGGCGGGACGTGAACTCTACCGGCCTACGCAACACGGACTCGAAGCGAAGATTCGCGAGAAACTGCAAGGCATCCGTGCGGCGCGCGCCGCGGCACGCAAGGAACGCGGAGCATGATTGCCGCTATCCGCAAGCTGCCGCGTACCGTCTGGCTGCTCGGCATCATCAGCCTGGTCAACGACGCGGCCAGCGACATGATCTATCCGCTGGTACCGCTGTATCTGGCCAGCGTGCTCATGGCCGGACCGAAGGCGTTGGGCATCATCGAAGGCATCGCCGAGGCGTTCAGCAGCTTGTTGAAACTTTTCGCCGGCGTGCTCGCCGACCGCACGCGCCACGTCAAGTATTGGGTGTTCGCGGGCTACGGCATTGCCGGTTTCGCGCGGCCGCTGCTCGGCCTGACCACGAGTTGGCTCGGCGTGCTGGCGTGCCGCTTTGCCGACCGCATCGGCAAGGGCCTGCGCTCGGCGCCGCGCGACGCGATGCTGGCGCACAGCGTCGATTCATCCTCGCGCGGACTTGCTTTTGGCTTCCATCGGGCGATGGACAACTTCGGCGCGGTGATCGGACCGCTCGTCGCGGCGACTATGCTGGCCGCCGGAATGTCGCTGCGCCACGTATTTCTCTGGGCCATCGTGCCGGGCGTCGTCGTGATCGTGTTGGCGCTGTTTTTGAAGGACGACGCCACGCCAGTGCCAGCGCACAAGCCAGCCGCATTTTCGTGGACCCTGCGCGAATTCCCGCCCGCGTTCCGGCGTTACCTGATCGTGCTTGCCTTGTTTACATTGGGCAACTCCTCGAACATGTTCCTGCTCCTGCGCGCGCGCGACCTCGGCCTGCCGCAGGCCGAAGTGCCGGTGCTGTGGGCGTTGGTGTCGCTGATCGCGGCGTTGTTGTCGACGCCGCTGTCGTCCTTGTCGGATCGCATCGGCCGCACGCGCCTGATCGTTTCCGGCTGGATCGTCTACGCCGCCTTTTATCTCATTCTCGGCGTGCAGAACGACAACTCCTGGGCGTTGTGGCCGATGTTCGCCGGTTACGGCGTATTCCTCGCTGCGACGGAAGGCGCGGAAAAGGCGCTGGTCGCCGACCTCGTGCCGCGCGAATCCACCGGTACGGCGTATGGCTGGTACAACCTCGTCGTCGGCCTGTTCCTGTTGCCGGCCTCCATCGTTTTCGGCTGGCTGTGGCAGTTGGAATCTCCGCTGTTCGCATTCGGATTCGGCGCCGTCTGTGCGCTGCTGGCTGCGCTGCTGCTGAAATTCTGGGTAGAGCCGGCACGCGCTGCGATATAATTTGCGCCTTCGTTTTTCCGGGATTTGACCATGCTCGATCCGGCACTCCTGCGCGGACAACTCGACAGCGTCGCCGAACGACTGGCTGCGCGCGGATTTGCCTTGCCCAAGGCACAGATCGAAGCGCTGGAAGCGCGGCGCAAGGCCGCGCAGACGCAGACGCAGGAATTGCAGAACCTGCGCAATACGCGCTCCAAGGCGATCGGCATGGCCAAAGGCAAGGGCGAAGACGCATCCGCGCTGATGGCCGAAGTCGCCGGCATCGGCGAACAGCTCAAGGCCAACGAGCAGGCGCTGGCGGAAATCCAGGCGGAAATCGCCACGATTACGCTCGGCATCCCGAACCTGGCCGATGTCTCGGTTCCACCCGGCGCGGACGAAACGCAGAACAAGGAAATCCACACGTGGGGAGTGCCGCGCGCATTCGATTTCACGGTGAAGGATCACGTCGAACTCGGCGCACGCCACGGCTGGCTCGACGGCGAGGCGGCGGCGAAATTGTCCGGCGCGCGCTTCACCGTGCTGCGCGGCGAACTGGCGCGCCTGCACCGCGCGCTCGCCCAGTTCATGCTCGACCTGCATACGCGCGAACACGGACATTTGGAATGCAATGTGCCAGTCATCGTCAACGCCGAGAGTCTTTTCGGTACGAGTCAATTGCCGAAGTTCGAAGAGGACATGTTCGCCACGCAGCTCGGCGAACACAGGCGCTACCTGATTTCGACGTCGGAAATTTCGCTGACGAATCTTGTACGGGACGAAATCGTCGACCCCGAAAAATTGCCGGTGCGCCTGACTGCGCATTCGCTGTGCTTTCGTGCCGAAGCCGGCGCCGCCGGGCGCGACACACGCGGGATGATCCGCCAGCATCAATTCGAGAAAGTCGAACTGGTGACGATTTCCAAGCCGTCCGAAAGCTGGGCCGAGCACGAGCGCATGACACGCTGCGCGGAAGTGGTGCTGGAGAAGCTCGAACTGCCGTATCGGCGCGTGCTGCTGTGCACCGGCGACATGGGTTTCGCGGCCGCGAAAACCTATGATCTGGAAGTCTGGCTGCCGTCGCAGAACACTTATCGCGAGATTTCCTCGTGTTCGAACTGCACCGATTTCCAGGCACGACGCATGCAGGCGCGCTGGCGCAATCCGGAGACCGGCAAGCCCGAACTCGTGCATACGCTCAACGGTTCCGGTGTCGCCGTCGGCCGCGCCCTGATCGCGGTGATGGAGAACTACCAGAACGCCGACGGGTCGATTACGGTTCCTGAAGCGCTACGCGGCTACATGGGCGGCGCCGAGCGCATTGCCTGAGATTTGATGGCGGAGAGGGCGAGATGTACTCGGTGCATCCATGCACCTCGCCCTTCGGGCAGCTCCGCTGCACAAATCGGCAGTACTGCCGATTTGTCGAACCCGCGGTCTGAGTGGTTTTTTTCGAGTATCCTTCGCGCGCCGCAATTTCCCGGAGAGGTGGCCGAGCGGTTTAAGGCACCGGTCTTGAAAACCGGCGTGGTAGCGATACCACCGTGGGTTCGAATCCCACCCTCTCCGCCATCCCTTGCCCCGGCGCGCGCATCGCGTTAGCTTGTCCGCGGGGATGCAACTGGGGAGCTGTCATGATCCGCATCGTGCTGGTGGACGATCACGCCTTGGTGCGTACGGGGCTACGCCTGATTCTGGAAAAGCAGGCGGACATGGAAATCGCCGGCGAAGCCGAAGACGGTGAGCACGGACTCGCGCTCATCAAGCAAACCAGGCCGGATATCGCCCTCGTCGACGTCCACATGCCCGGCGTATCAGGTATTGAAGTCACCGAGCGCGTGCGCAAGGCGAGAATCGATACGCGCATCGTGATCCTGACGATGGTCGATGAAGCCCCGTTTCCGAAACGCTTGCTCGAAGCGGGTGCAAGCGGTTATCTGACCAAGGGCTGTCCCGCCGACGAACTGGTCAAGGCGGTGCGCAAGGTCGCCGACGGCCAGCGTTACCTGGGCGGCGACATCGCCCAGCAACTGGCGCTGGCGACCATGGCTGGCGACGCATCGCCGTTCGAGGATCTGTCCGCGCGCGAACTTGAAGTGGCGATGATGCTGGCGCAGGGCCGCGCCGCTAAGCACATCGCCACGCGACTGCATCTGAGCGAGAAGACCATCGCTACCTACAAGGCACGATTGTTCGAAAAGCTCGGCATCGACAATGTCGTCGCGCTGGCGCATCTGGCCAGCGCGCACGGTTTGCTGGAAAAGGCAGCGGGCATTCCGGCGTAAGCGACGCGGACGCGTCGCGACGACTGATTACGGCTGCGATTCTTCCGGCGATTTCGGCGTGGTGTCCGCCGCCGGCTTGACCGCTGCCTGAGGCGCAGGCGCCGACGGACTCGTGGACGGCGTTTGCGCCGGCGGATGCAAGGGCAGGCTCCCGGATTGCGCTG
>DASTAL010000260.1:0-4533 GCA_035712685.1 Rudaea sp.
TAGCGTTCCTGCGCCTCGTTGCACCAGATCTGCATCGGCGAGAGCTGCGCATCGGCACTGGGAATCTTGCGCAGCTCGATCCGGCCGCCGACGCCGGAATCGTGCAGGATTTCCGGAATCGCGTTGGACAAACCGCCGGCACCGACGTCGTGGACGGACACGATCGGGTTCGCCTCGCCCAGCGCCCAGCACGCGTCAAGCACTTCCTGGCAGCGCCGCTGCATCTCGGCGTTGTCGCGCTGCACCGAGGCGAAATCCAGTTCCGCCGAACTGTCGCCGCCGGCCACGGACGAGGCTGCGCCGCCGCCCAGGCCGATCAGCATGGCCGGACCGCCGAGCACGATTACCGCGTCGCCGTCCTGCAAATTCCGCTTGAGCACGTGCGGCGCGCGCACGTTGGCGAGGCCGCCGGCGATCATGATCGGCTTGTCGTAGCCGCGGCGCAGTGCGGCGTCGCCCCGGCATTCCGCCTCGAACGTGCGGAAATAGCCGCCCAGGCAGGGACGGCCGAATTCGTTGTTGAACGCGGCGGCGCCGAGCGGGCCGTCGCGCATGATCTCGAACGCGCTGGCCATGCGCGGCGGCAGCGGGCGATCCTTTTCCCACGGCCGCGGCAGGCCGGGAATGCGCAGGTAGGACGTGGAAAAACCGGTCAGCCCGGCCTTGGGTTTGCCGCCGCGGCCGACCGCGCCCTCGTCGCGGATCTCGCCGCCGGCGCCGGTCGCCGCACCGGGGAACGGCGCGATCGCGGTGGGATGGTTGTGCGTCTCGACCTTGATCGCATACGGCGTGGATTCTTCCACAATGCCGTATTTTCCACTTTGCGCGTCGGCAAAGAAGCGGTGCGCGGCGCTGCCTTCGACCACGGCGGCATTGTCGCTGTAGGCGCTGAGCGTGTGCTGCGGCGACGACGCGTGCGTGGCCTTGATCATGCCGAACAGGGATTGCGGTTGGGCATTCCCGTCGATCGTCCAGCGCGCGTTGAAGACCTTGTGCCGGCAGTGTTCGGAATTGGCCTGCGCGAACATCATCAGTTCCGCATCCGACGGGTCGCGGCGCAATTCCGCGTAGCGCGCCGCCAGGTATTCGATCTCGTCCGGCGCGAGCGCGAGGCCAAGCCGCCGGTTCGCCTCGCCGAGCGCGGCGATCGGATCGCTGCCCAGTGCGGTGCGCTGCAACGGGGCCGGCGCGCCGGCCCGGAACAGCGCGTCCGCGTCGGCGAGCGAGGTCAACACCGACTGCGTCATCGGATCGTGCAGGGCCTGCGCAAAGCGGTCGAAATCCGCGCTTCCCACGGGCGGCGCACGGTCCACGTCGAAGGCCATGCCGCGTTCGACGCGAGCAACCGCGAGCCCGCAGCCGCGCAGGATGTCGGTGGCCTTGCTCGACCACGGCGAGATCGTGCCCAGGCGTGGCACCGTCCACAACGTTGCCGCCTTCGCGGCGCCCGGCTGCGCTCGCAGCACGTCGCAAAGCCGGGCCGGGTCCGGCGCATTCGCTGCGGACGGAACGGATTCAAGCTGGACAAAATAGACCCACCACGCCGCGCTCACGCGGCTGCGCGGCGCGATGGCGGCGAGGTCGCGGTTCAGGCGCTCCAGGCGAAACGGAGAAAGGGCCGTGAGCCCGTCGTAGACGATCATGGCGAGCGCGGCTGCGCGTTCAATGCGGAACGCGCATTATCCCATAGCCGAATGCCGAAAATCGCTTTTCGGCAACCGGATGGCGCCGCGCCGGCGCGAACGGTTTGCGGTCAGCGCTCGGCGACTTTCGTTTTCGCGCGTGCCGCAGAAAGGCGATCGAGTTCGGCAAGCAGCGCCTGCGGCGAGGTCGCCTTGCCCAGGTCGACCGAGGTGCCGTCTTCCGTGAGGACGGTGGGCGTGGCGTTGATGCCAAGCGAGATGCCCAGCGCCTTGGTTTCGGCAACCGGGTTGGCGCAGGTGGCGTTGCCCGGATCCTTGCCGTTCATGGCGGCCGTGTAGGCCGCGTTGCGATCCGGCGAGCACCACACCGCGACGGCCTGCTTGTCGGCATTGGGATGGATGTCGAGCGGGTACATCACGTAATGCACGGAGATGCCGAGCGCGTTGAACTGGCCGATGTTCTTGTGGAAGGCGCGACAGTATGGACAGTCCACATCGGTGAACACGGTGACCGTGTGCTTGGGATTGGCCACGTCGAAACGGATTTCCTTGGCCGCCGGCAGCTTGGCGATCGCCTGCGCGCGCATTTTCGCCAGGCTCGCGTCGGTCAGGTTCTGCTTGTGCGCCACGTCATACAGGCTGCCCTGCAGCAGGTATTTGCCGTCCGCGCTGACGTAGGCGATCTGGCCGCTGACCACGACTTCGTAGAAACCCGGCAAGTCGGACTTCGCCACCTTGTCGACCACCGCCAGCGGCAGCAGCGAATGCAAGGCATCGCGCACGACCTTTTCGGCGGGATCGGCAGCGTGCGCGAACGGCACGGCGGCGGCGAGGGCGGCGAGGACGAGGATTTTCTTCAACATGACACGTTTCCGGTTGGGGTTCGGGCGCGTTGGACAATGCCGATCTGCGCCAGGTTCAATGCAATGCGTCGTTCAGGGCGCGGCCTTGGGCTGGGCCAGGTCCTGTAATTGCTTCGCCAGCTGCGCCGGCGGCACGTAGCCGCCCAGCTGCGTGCCGTCGTCGGCGAAGATACCGGGCGTGCCGTTGATGCCGATGGCATTCGCGGTGTTCGTGATTTCGGCGATCGGGTTCGGGCAAGTCAGCGGCGCGAGCGTCTTGCCGTCCATGGCCTCGTTGTAGGCCACGTTGCGGTCCTTCGAGCACCACACGGTTTGCGCCTTCTTGTCCGCGCCCGGATGGATGCTGAGCGGAAACAGCACATAGTCAACGGCGATACCGAGCTTGTTGTATTCGGCGATCTGCTTGTGGAATTCGCGACAGTACGGACAATCGACATCCGTGAAGACCGTGACGTGGTACTTCGGATGCGGCGGCGCGAAGGTGATGCGCTTGCTCTGCGGGATATTGGCCAATGCCTGCTTGCGTACGCCGGCCATGGCATCGTCCATGACGTTGCGGCGCGCGTCGATGTCGAAGACGTGGCCTTCGATGAGGTACTTGCCGTCCGTGCTGACGAAAACCGGGTGGCCGTCGGCGACGACCGCGTAGAAACCCGTCAGCGGCGCAGGCGTGACGGATTCGATCTTCGCGTTCGGCGCAAGCTTGTGCAGCGCCTGGGTGACAACGGTGGTCGGATCGTCGGCGGCGGTCGCCGAAAAGGCGCAAACCGCGAGCAAGGTGGACAACACGAATCGGTACATGGAAATCTCTGGAAAGCGCGAACGGCGCATTATCGACCGGCACAGCGGGCCGGATATGACAATTGTCTCACAGGTCAAGCCCTTGGATGGTGCCGCTCGTGCAGACGTTTCAACCCTTCGCGCGCCACCAGGGTGTAAATCTGCGTGGTCGACAGCGAACTGTGGCCAAGCAGCATCTGCAGGGCGCGCAGGTCGGCGCCGTGGTTTAGCAGGTGCGTGGCGAAGCAATGCCGCAGCACGTGCGGCGAGATGCGCCTGGCGTCGATGCCGGCCTTGCGTGCGTGGTTTTTCACCATCGTCCAGAACATCTGCCGGGTCATGCCGGCGCGGCGCGCGGTGACGAAGACCGCATCGACCGCGGCGCCGCGCAGCAGCAACGGGCGCGCTTGCGCGTAGTAGCGTTCCAGCCAATCCTGCGCCTCCTCGCCGAGCGGGACGAGGCGCTCCTTGCCACCCTTGCCGGTCACGCGCAGCACGCCCTGGCGCAGGTTGATCTGGCTGGTCGCGATGCCAACCAGTTCGCTGACGCGCAGTCCCGTGGCGTAGATCAGCTCGAACATGGCGCGGTCGCGCAGGCCCAGCGGCGTTTCGACTTCCGGTGAACGAATCAGCGCCTCGACCTCGCGTTCGGACAGCGCCTTCGGCAACGGCCGCGGCAATTTCGGCGCATCGAGCAGCAACGTCGGATCTTCGGCGATGGCGCCCAATGCCGCGCGCTGCCGGTAGAAATGCCGCAGCGTGGACAGCAGGCGCGCGTTGCTGCGCGCGCTGTAGCCCGCACCGCGCCGCCCGCCCGCCGAAAAACGCGCGGCGAGATAGGCATTGAGCGACTCGCGCGTGGCGCGGTCCAGGTTCCGTCCCTGCCCGGCCAGCCAGCGCGACAGGCCTTCCAGGTCCTGCCGGTAGCTCGACAGGGTGTTGTCGGCGAGCCCGCTTTCGGACCAGAGTTTCTCGAGGAACGCATCGATCGCGGTCGCATCGATGGCGTTGACGGGTGGTGTAGATTCAGTCGGCATGACGCAACGGAGTTTCCGATGAACGCGCCCGCTCCCGCAACACTCGCCCCCGCTACACCCGCCAGCCTGCGCCTGCGCCTGGCCGCCGCGGCCTACGACCTGCTGCCGCTGGTCGGACTGTGGTTCGTCGCCGCCGTGCTCGCCCTCGCCGCCACCGGCGGCGCGCTCGACACGCACACGCTCGCCGGCAAACTCCTCGTGCAGGGTTTC
>DASTAL010000261.1:0-3219 GCA_035712685.1 Rudaea sp.
CAGTTCCGCCAATTCCGCGAAGGCGGGAGTGTCGCGCCACGGTGCCGCCGCGCGCAGGAATTGCGCAAGATCCTTCCCATACCAACGCACGTTGCGGTGCGTCGATGGCGTCGCCAGCGCGTATTGATGCAGCATTTCCGCCGCGGCTTCATCGCCGGCGGCGAAACGCAGGGTGAGGAATTCGTTTTCCAGCGCCTCGACCAGGCGCGCCGAATACGCATGCACGTAGATGCCGACGCGTTCGGCCGCATCGGCGGTCGCGTTGCCGACCACGGCGTCGAGGATCGCGGCATCGCCGCCGAGGACGCGACGCTGGAAATCGTCCTGCAGCCGTGTCAGCGCATTCACGCGGCGGCCCGCAGGATGGGCTCGGCGATGGCACGGGCGTGGTCGAGTTCGGCGACGAGGTCGGCCAGCGGCGGGATATTGTCGTCGCGCTCGATCATGGTCGACACCGGGCCGAAGCGGCGCACCGCGTCCGCGTACAAATCCCATACCGGATCGGGCACGGGCTGGTCGTGGGTGTCGATGATCAGGTTGTTCTGGAACGTGTGCCCGGCCAGATGGAACTGCTGCACGCGGCGTACCGGAACGCCGGCAAGGTATGCGTGCGCATCGAAACCGTGGTTCTTCGAGCTCACGTGGATATTGTTGACGTCGAGCAGGATCAGGCAGTCGGCGCGCTCGGCGATGGCGGCGAGGAATTCCCACTCGGGCATCGTCGAAGACTTGAACTCCACATAGCTGGAGACGTTTTCCAGCAGGATGCGGCGGCCGAGGAAATCCTGCACCTCGCGCACGCGCGCACTCACGTGCGCGACGCTTTCTTCGGTATAAGGCAAGGGCAGCAGATCGTGCAGGTTGCGGCCGTGCGCGCCGGTCCAGCACAGGTGATCGGACATCCAGGCCGGCTCGACCGCGTCGGCGAGTTTCTTCAGCGCCGACAGGTAGTCGCGATCCAGCGCATCCTGGCTGCCGATCGACAGCGACACGCCGTGCAGCACGACCGGGTAGCGCTCGCGCATGCGGCGCAGCCAATCCAGCGGCTTGCCGCCGGGCACCAGGTAATTTTCGGAAATCGCTTCGAGCCAGTCGACGTCGTGCGCGTCGAGCAATGCCTCGTAGTGATCCGCGCGCAGGCCCAGGCCATAGCCCAGGGCAGGAAATCGCGGATCGGAAGTTTTCGTCATGGGAAAATGTCGGCGGCCGGCGCGCATCGGCCGGCCGCCGAACATCATGTAACGATGGCTTACTTGGCCTTGGCTGCTGCCTGCGCGGCCTTGCAGGCTGCCTCGTCCTTCTGCATGGTGAAGCCGGCACCCTTGCACGAGTTCTGGCCCTTGCAGGCATTGGCCTTCGTCTTGCACGCGCCCGTGCCCTTGCACGAGGTCGAATGCATGCATTTCACCTGCGCTTGATCGCCGGCGGTGGCGTTGGCGGCGCTGGCGGTGGTGACCGCGAACAGGCCGGCAACGGCGGTGGCAAGCGCGAGACTCTTGATGGCGGAAGCTTTCATGGGAAGTCCTCTGAATGGGTTTGATTGTGGAGTGATCGTCACGCGCTGCCGCCTTTCATGCGAGCGGCGATTCCGCGGACGTCTTCAAGACCCGGGAATGCAGCGTCGTCTTTCACCCCGAGCGCATCCTACGCCCGCAACGTTAACCCGGCGTGGAAATCCATGCTGCAATGCGAAAGATTATTTCCGCGCGGCGGGTCAATACTGCCCGTCGGGCCACGCGGGGGCGCGGCATCCGTTCGAACCATCGAGTCTTCAAGGGAGAAACCATGTTCGCCACACTGTTGCGCTGTCAACAAAGCCTGCTCGACCTCTGCGCGCGCCTGCGCTGGCTTGGCCCGCTGGCCTTGCGCCTGGGCTTCGGTTATTTCTGGCTGGAAACCGGCTGGGGCAAGCTGCACAACCTCGACGGCGCGATCGCGCGCTTCGTCGATTGGGGCCTGCCGTTGCCGATGTGGAGTGCGCCGTTTTCGGCTGGCGTGGAATTCGTAGGCGGCACCTTGCTGATGCTCGGCCTGCTCACGCGCTTCACGTCGCTGGTGATGGCGTTCAACATGGTCGTGGCCATCGCCTTCGTCGCGATCAAGAACGTGTCGGGGCTGGACGAGTTCGCCGAACTCGACGAATTCCTCTACATCCTGATCTTCTTCTGGCTGTTCCTCGCCGGACCCGGCAAGGCAAGTCTTGATCATCTGATCGCGCAGCGATTGGGTTTGCGCGACGGCGGCTGATGTCGACGCACGCTGCGCGGAATCGACCGCGCAGCGTGCTTGTCGGGTTCAGTCGCGCTCGAAGCGGCTGAAATAGGCCTTCGCCGCTTCCGCACTGCCGCCGGACTTGTCGGCCGGTGCAGCGGGCGGAACCATGATCGGCGCGTGCTTGGCCGATTGCAGGGCCGCGTTTGCCTTGGCCAGTTCGTTCTTCTGCAGGTCCGAGAACTGCTTGGCGACATCGTCGAGTTCGCGCGTCAGCGTGTCGATGCGGGCCAGCTGGTAATCGGCCGGCTTGCCGTCGTAGGACATGATCGCGCCGTACAGCGTGTCAGCGTGCTCGCGCAGGCGCTCCTCGCCGGTGATCGCGCCGCCCTGCTTGGTCGCCACGATCTTCTTGCGGATCTCGTCCGCCTTGTCGCCGAGCTGCGCGAGTTGCTGGCGCAGCGCATCCTTCTCGCCGAGCTTGGCCGCGTTCGCGTCGACCTGCATGCGCACGGCGCTGAGCTGGTACACGAGATCGCTCATGCGTCCGAATAGCGCGCTCACGCGCTGCGCCGCGTTGTACTGCGCCTGGCGGTCGGCCGCGCTGTAGGTGGCGCGGCGATCGAGGCCAACATCAAGCTTGGTCTCAAAGGTCGCATCGCCTTTGGTCATGCGCACCGTGTAGGTGCCGGGCGGCACGCGCGCACCCTGCGTGGAATTGAACGCGATCTGCGCGGCCGGCGGCACCCGCGGCGGCTTGACGCGCATCGACCAGTACACGAGGTTGATGCCGCGGCGCACGTTCGCCGGGATCGAGTCGATGACCTCGCCTTTCGCGTCGAGGATGTCGATCTTGAGCTTGCCGAACAGGTGCCGCGATTTCTGGTAGTAGGCGATGCGCGCGCCGTCCTTGGGGTTCGGCCCGGTGAAGCTGGCGTCGCCCTCGGACCAGCCGCCGTAGGCGCTGATGCGCTGCTGCGCCGCCTGCACCGGCAGGAAGCCCGCTTC
>DASTAL010000262.1:0-4919 GCA_035712685.1 Rudaea sp.
TCCGGCTCGAACTCAAACCGGATCACGAACATCTGCGCGCGCCGATGCTGGTGACGCAATTGCAGGATGCGCTCGGCAAGGCGCTGGGCCGCGCGTTGACGGTGCGCTTCGAAAAGTCCGCCGCTGCGCCGCGGCAGACGCCCGCCGACATCGCGCGCGACCAGCGCAGTGCGCGCCAGCTGGCAGCGGAACAGGCGCTGGAAGCGGATCCCCTCGTGCAGGGCATGATCCGCGACTTCGGCGCACGCGTGATTCCCGAATCGATCAAGGCAGTGGAGAAGTGACATGCGCGGACCCATGGCGCAACTGATGCAACAAGCCCAACGCATGCAGGACGACCTCAAGCGCGCGCAGGAAGAATTGGCCAAGCTCGAGGTCACCGGTCAATCCGGTGGCGGCATGGTCAGCGTGACCATGAACGGACGCCACGAAGTGCGCGGCGTGCGCATCGACCGCAAGCTGTTCGCCGACGATCCGGAAATGGCCGAGGACCTGGTTGCCGCCGCGATCAACGATGCGGTGAACAGGATTTCCGCGGCCAGCGCGCAGCGCATGGGCGAGGTGGCGGGCGGGATGAACCTGCCGCCGGGTTTCAAACTGCCGTTCTGATCGATACCGATTGATTCGATGTCCGGATCGCCGTTGCTCAATGATCTGATCGACGCCCTGCGCTGCCTTCCCGGCGTGGGCGCGAAGACAGCGCAGCGCATGGCGTTCCATGTGCTCGAGCGCGACCGCGCCGGCGCGCGCAAGCTGGCGGAACAACTCGCCGCCGCGGTCGAACGCATCGGCAACTGCACGCGCTGCCGCACCTTCAGTGAGGAATCAATCTGCGCGTTGTGCGCCAGCGCCGCGCGCGACGCGCAAACTCTGTGCGTGGTGGAAACCCCTGCCGATCAGCTGGCGATCGAGCAGGCGACCGGATTTCGCGGGCGCTACTTCGTCCTGCTCGGCAGGCTGTCGCCGCTGGATGGCCTGGGGCCGAGGGAACTCGGGCTGGATTTGCTCGGCGCGCGCCTCGCCGAAGGCGAAGTGCGCGAATTGATCGTGGCGACCAATCCCACCGTCGAAGGCGAGGCGACCGCGCACCTGCTCAGCCAGATCGCGCGGCAGGCCGGCGTGCGCGCCACGCGCCTCGCGCATGGCGTGCCGCTGGGCGGTGAACTCGAATACATCGACCGCGGCACGCTGGCGCACGCGTTCGGATCGCGGCAGAACCTGGAGGAATGAATCCCATGGGCGACACGCTGTTCGGCAAGATCATCCGCCGCGAGATTCCCGCGGATATCGTCTACGAAGACGAGGAAATCCTCGCCTTCCGCGACATCGCGCCGCAGGCGCCGGTGCACGTCCTGTTCATCCCCAAAAAAGCCATCGCAACCCTGAACGACGTGTCGGACGCCGATGCCGCCTTGATCGGCAAGCTGGTGCTCGCCGCCGCGCACTGGGCGAAATCGCAGGGATTCGCCGACGACGGCTATCGCGTGGTGATGAACTGCAACGAGCACGGCGGCCAGACCGTGTTCCACATTCATCTGCACCTGCTCGCCGGGCGGCAGATGCACTGGCCACCGGGGTAAGGGCGAGCGCTTGCGCGATGCGTTGAAGCGCATCGCGCGCGAGGCCGAACGCCCGGAGCGCGGAGCGGAGGGCCGGGTTGCTTGGCGAGACCGGGATGGTCGAGCCTAGCAACAACCCGAGCGTAGCGAGGTAATTGCGTCGATCGGAGATGAGCGCCATGGACGGCTCGTACCAGGCTGGGATGCTCGAGCCGATGAGCGCAGGACGTTGCCTCAAGGCTTCGGCGGCGGTGGCGGCCTCACGATCACCACTGGTGGCGTCCAGAAACCACCGCCCCAGTACGGTCCCCACGGACCCCAGAACGGGTCGTAGTAGTAGGGCCAGGCGTAACTGTCGTCGCGGCGATCGCGCAGCGGCCACAGGTAGACGTTGTCGGCGTCGACCCGGGCGTAGGTGTAGTCGTAGCCGCCGACCTTGTGCTTTTCCGTGCCGGCCAGCGCGCCGGTCACGGTGATTTCGCGATCCTTCTTGTACAGCTCCGGATCGTAAAAACCCTTGCTGCAGGCGATGAAGCGCCCGCTGCTTTGCGAGCGCGGCCGTGGTCGCGCATCGGCGTAAAGCTCGCGCGAGAGGATCTCGAAACAGGTCTTGTCGGTTTCCGGGACGACGGCAACGATGCTCCCGCCCCAGCGTACGCGCTCGCCCGTCGCATTCTGCTGCGCGGCCTGCTGCGGCGCGAGCGCGCTGAAATTCTGTCCGGCCAGTTGTGCCGGCACAGTGGCGCATCCGCCCAGCGCGAGCGCGGCAAGGGCGGCAGTGATGAGGGCTGGAGCGGTCAAGGTGGATTTGCGCATGGCGGTTACTCCCGGATCTGCATCCTGTCAGGACGATTGTCGCGCCGCTGGCGTCGCGGCAGGAAGCCTCAACGCGGCGACGGCGCGCGTAAAAGTTTGTATCCGTTCAGGTGCAGGTAACGCACAGGCGTAGCGCAGGCCGACATAGTCCGCGAGCAACTGTTGCGCGATCTGTGGCGACGACAGCCCGGCGACGGCACGGCGGCCCAGCGCCAGCGGCCCGTCGGACGGAACCGGCGCCACGCCGGCGCGCGCGAGCTTGCGCCGGAATTTCGCATAAGCGGCATCAAGCGCATCGCCCGCGGGCTTGGGCGCGCGCATTACCCACCAGGCGAACAAGCCCAGTAACAGGCCGCCGAGCGCGATCATCGCCAGCATCAGTTGCGGATAGTCGGCACTGGATACCCCGAATGGCGTGAGCAGGCTGCGCTGGCGCAATGCGTTGAACTGGACGATGGCGTCGTTCCAGAAGCGGTTGACGACGTCCAGGCGATTGCGCAGACCCGTCAGCCAGTCGGCCTGGTACCACGGCGCACTGGCACCGGCCGCCGCGCGCGCGCCGAGTTGCACGCGCTGCGGGCTGACGGCGGCGGTCGGGTCGACGCGCACCCAGCCACGCCCCTCCAGCCAGACTTCGGACCAGGCGTGCGCATCCGACTGGCGCACCACCCAATAGTTGCCCAGCTTGTTGAAGTATCCGCCCTGGTAGCCGGTGACCACGCGCGCCGGAACGCCCGCGGCGCGCATCAGGAACGTGAACGACGAGGCGAAGTGCTCGCAGAAGCCGCGCTTGGTATCGAACAGGAAGTCGTCCACCGAATCGCGACCGAGCAGGGGCGCATTCAAGGTGTACGAGAATTCGTTGTGGAACAAATCGAGCGCGGAACGGATGACGAGATTGGCGTTGCCGCGGAATTGATCGCGCCAGCGTTGCGCGAGCGCGCGTGCCTGCGGATCGTATCCGGGCGGCAATTGCAGGGCAAGGCGGCGGTGCAGCGGATCGAGCACGGGTTCGAGCACGTAGTCCGGCGCGGAAACGACGCGGTAACGCGTCGGATCGTCCACGCGCGAGCGGCTGACCAGGCTCATGTCGGCGCCGCGCACGGCGCCGTCGGGTGCCAGCAAGGGCACGTCGAGCGCGAGCAGCCAGTGGCGCTCGCTCGGTTCCAGCGTGACATCGTAGCTCACGCGCGCGCCGCGCACGCGCACGTCGCTGTCGCCGGGCGGGCTGGCGAGCCATTCGGGCCGCGTCCAGGCGCTGCCGTCGAATTGCCACAGCACCGGACCGCGCCAATAGAGCTTGTTGCGCGGCGGCGGCGTGCCGTCGAACACGACGCGGAACGCGGGACTGTCGTCGATCAGCAGTTCCTGCATGGTGCCGGGCGCCATGCGGTCGCCGAGGCCCGTGCGTGCGGTCGTGTCGTTCGGCGCGCCCCACAGCGGCGACCCCAGGCGCGGGAAGAACACGAACACGCACGCGGCCAGCGGCAGTGCGCCGGCGAGGGCGAGGGCGCCGGAACGCAAGTCCGGCAGCAGGGTCGAGCGCGGGGATTCGAGCGCGCGCAGCGCGGCGAGCAGGACGACGAGCGCCGCGCACAGCAACACGGTAATCCACAAGCCGTTGTCGAACAGCAGCGCGCTCATCAGCACGAAGGCGGAAAAACAGATCGCCGCGCGCGCGTCGCGCCGGTTCTCGGTTTCCATCAATTTCAGCGCGAGCATGGCGCAGGCCAGCGCACTGCCGGGTTCACGCCCGAACAGGTTGCCGTAGTGGAACACGATCAGAATCGGAAACAGCAGCACCAGCGGCAGCTTGATCCATGCCGGCAGACGCGCGCGGCCGCGCCGGCGCTGCAGCCAGCGCATCGCGAACAGGACGAGCACCGGCAGCGAAATCAGCCACGGCAGGCGCAGCAGGTGCGGCAGGACGGCAACGAACACGGCGGCCGCGGTGAGGCGGAATTGCGGTTCGGTCAGCGGCGGTGCGGATTTCACGGCGCGGCTCCCGGGGCAAGCGCGAGCGCGCGCAGGCAGGCGTGGCGATGCTCGGGGCCAAGTGCCGCTTCGATACGCGCCTGCGGCAGGTTCAGCGCATACGGTGTGCGCCGGGATTCGGCCAGGCACACCCAGGCGGCCAGGCGCGCGAGGCGATCCTCGTGCGCGAGTCCGCGCAAGCTCGCGTAGTCGAGCACGACCTCAAAGCCGCGCGGCGACTCGAATTCCTTGACCAGCAACTCGTCGCGGCGCGCGCTGGCCTTCCAGGCGATATTTCGCGGCGGATCGCCGGTCTGGTACGCGCGCAGCGCGGCCAGTTCGTCGCCGCCGCTGCGCTCGACTTCCCGCTGCGCCGGCGCGCCATGCCGCGGCAGGGGCGGCGGATTGGCTTCCAGGCGCGGATACACGAGCGCGGCGAATTCGGGATTGATCCAGCTCCAGACTTCGAACAGTCCGAACGGATATTGGCTGCACAGGCGCAGTCGTCCGGGCCGCAACCAGCCACGCCGCGGCGCGGGAATGCGAAAACCGACCGCGCCGTCCGCGTCG
>DASTAL010000263.1:0-2150 GCA_035712685.1 Rudaea sp.
AAGATCCAAGAAGCGGGCGCGCTGCCCGCACTATTCAACAAGAACCGTGTCCACAAAATCGCGGGTATCAATCCAGGCCAGGCTCCATTCGCGCAACACGCGCCGGCCGAGCGGCGTTATGCGGTAGTAGCGCCGCGGCGGTCCGGTCACCGAGGGCTCGACTTCGCCCTCCAGCAAACCCGACGCTGCCAAGTTGCGCAACACGGGATAGAGCGCGCTCTGCTTGCCGCTGAGCACGCCGGCGCCGGTTTCGTCCAGGCGCTTGACGATCTGGTAGCCGTACATGGGCTGGCGTGCGCGCGAAAGCACGCCGAGCAGCACCAGCGATACGATACCGGCGCTCAGCTCCTTCTGGAATTTCCAAAGATGGCTTTCGGTTTCGTCCACGTTGCATCGACCTCGCCATGGCGGCAAGTCCACTATAGTGTTGACTTGACAATAGCGAATGGGCCGGAAGTCACGCCGGTGCTCCGCCGGCAATGAACCGAATTCTGGGCTAGGCGGTTGTCGCGACGCCTTGGCGCGAGCGCAAACGATCCACGACGTCGGTCAGGGACTTGCCGCGTGCGCGCAGCAGCACGATCAGGTGAAACAACAGATCGGCAGCCTCATCGAGCAATTCCGCGCCATCGCCCGTCGTGGCGGCGAGAGCGGTTTCCACGCCCTCCTCGCCGACTTTCTGCGCAATGCGCCGGACGCCCTTCTCGAAAAGCGCGGTCGTGTAGCTGCCGCCGGGCAAATCGCGCGCACGCTGCGCGACCAGTGCGTCGAGCGCGGCCAAAAACGCGAGCCCCGGCTCCGAACCGTCGCCGAAACAGCTGCGCGTGCCCTGGTGGCAGGTCGGGCCGACCGGTTCGGCCTGAATCAGCAGCGCGTCGTTATCGCAGTCGGCGCGCACCGATCTCAGCAGCAAGTGATGGCCCGTTGTTTCGCCCTTCATCCACAGGCGTTGCTTGCTGCGGCTGTAGAAAGTCACCTTCCCGCCTTGCTGCGTCTGCGCAAGCGCTTCGGCGTTCATGTAGCCCAGCATGAGAACCGCGCCGCTGCACGCATCCTGCACGATGGCAGGCAACAGGCCGCCGCTCTTTTTCCAGTCCAGGTCAAGTTCGTTCATGGCCGTACATGCACTCCTTGGCTGCGAAGCCATGCCTTCAGTTGCGGGATCGCGATCGTGCCGGAGTGGAAGACGCTGGCCGCGAGCGCGCCGTCGACGTCGGCTTCGGCGAACGCATCGCGAAAGTGTTCCCCGCTCCCCGCACCGCCGGACGCGACCAATGGCACGCGGCAGCGCGTGCGTATCGCGACCAGTTGTTCCAGATCGTAGCCGTCGCGCACGCCATCCGAACCCATGCAGTTGAGCACGATCTCCCCGGCGCCACGGCGTTGCACTTCATCGACCCAGTCCAGCGTCCGCCGCGGCAAGACGCGCGTCGTATCCGCGCAACCGGTGTATTGGCGGACGCGCCATTCGCCGTCGTCGTCGCGCAACGAATCGATGCCGACCACGACGCACTGCGTGCCGAACGCCTCGGCCAGCTCATCGACGAGTTGCGGACGCTCCAACGCCGGAGAGTTGACCGAAATCTTGTCCGCGCCCGCATGCAGCCGCGCTCGCGCGCCTTCGACATCGCGAATGCCGCCTGCGACGCAGAACGGGATGTCGATCATGCGGGCCACGCGTTGCACCCAGCCACGATCCACGCTGCGCCGTTCGGGGCTCGCCGCGATGTCGTAGAACACGAGTTCGTCCGCGCCCTGGTCGCGATACCGTGCGGCCAAATCGACGATATCGCCGACGACGGCGTGCTCGCGGAAACGCACGCCCTTGACGACCTTGCCGTCGCGAACGTCCAGGCACGGGATGATTCGACGCGTCAGCACGCCAACGCCTCGGCCAGGTCCAGCGTGCCATCGAGAAGGCTGCGGCCGAGCACGGTCGCCGCGACGCCGCTGCCGCGCAATGCCTGCAAATCGGCGATATCGCGTATGCCACCCGAGGCGATCAGCGACAGCGCGGGGGCTATCCTGCGCAGATGCGCGTACAACCCCAGGTTCGGACCCGAAAGCATGCCATCGCGTGCGATGTCGGTGCACAGCAAGTGGCGTGCGCCGGCGCCGGCAAAGCGCGGCGCCAGATCGTCGAGCGTCGC
>DASTAL010000264.1:0-3365 GCA_035712685.1 Rudaea sp.
ACGCTTCGGCTTCTTCCAAAGGGGACGCTCACGCGCGTGCCGCGCGCGATCGCGAGTGCGGCGGTTCCCGGCGGCGGCAGGTAGTCGAACAACTGCGGCAGCGGCACCGGAACGGCAACGCGCAAAATGGTCGGCAGCGACGATTTCATGCGCTTCGGATCGGTGGGGTATTTCGCAAAAATCATGGCTTGCACGAAAATCGTAAGTAAATGCTCAGAAATAATGCTCAAAGCAATGATAAAAAAGAAATTTATTGCTTATCCACAAAGGTTGTGGATAAGTCTGTGCATGGCAGCGGGGACAGCAGAGTGCCAACCGCGCCGTTATGCGCCCGGCAACGCCTTGGTGAAATTTTAACCATCCTGAAATAGTCATTTGAAATCAATAAGATACAAACGAAAACTTGGTATACATTGGCGCATTTCGGCCGCAGGGCGAGCCTTCCGTCGCGGCACTTGCGGGCCTGTGCAAAACCGGCTGGTGCGGAAAAGCCGATTCCGGCACGTTTTGCGTCAACCACGGCTGGCTTCCCGCGTTGCAGGATAACGGACGAGCTTATCCGCAAAGGCCATGACGCATACAATCGCATTGACGGCCCCGGCCATCTGGAATCCCGCGCGCGTGGATGCGGCAAACACCGGCGAGCGCACGCTCGATCAGTTCCTGAAAAGCGTCGAACGCCGTGCCCTGCGCATGGCCGAACTCGCCACGGGCAACCGTGACGAGGCGCTGGATCTGGTGCAGGACGCGATGTTCGGTTTCGCGCGCCATTATGCCGGCAAACCGGCCGCCGACTGGGCGCCGCTGTTTTACCGCGTGCTCGACAGCCGCCTCAACGACTGGCATCGGCGCCGCAGCGTGCGCAGCCGCTGGCTCGCGGTGTGGACGCGCAACGACGACGACGAACACGACGAGATCGCGCAGGCGCCGGACACGAACGATCCCGGACCCGTGCTGCGTCTGGCCGGCAACGAGGCCGCGCAAGCGCTCGACGCCGCGCTCGCAAATCTGCCGCTGCGCCAGCGTCAGGCCTTCCTGTTGCGCGTATGGGAGGGTTTCGATGTCGCCGCCACCGCGAGTACCATGCGTTGCAGCGAGGGCAGCGTGAAGACGCACCTGTCGCGCGCGCTCGCCGCGTTGCGGCGCGCACTGGAGGATTACGCATGAACACCGACGGACCTGACACAAGTCGGCTTCCGCCTTGGACCGATCAGGCACGCAGCCTGCTCGACGAATCCGCGCAGGCGCTCGATGCGCCCACGTTGTCGCGGCTCAATCGCGCGCGTCAGGCTGCGCTGGCGCAGCGCGCGCCGCGTCGCCGCGCAGCCTGGGTGTTCCTGCCGGCCGGACTGGCCGGCGCCTGCGCGCTGCTGCTGGCCGTGGGCGTGTGGCATGGGCGTCGCGCCCCGACCGCGATGCCCGCGCAGGCGGCGACCGCCGGCGCGAACCACAGCATCGTGAATGCCGGCGATCTGGACATGATCGCGAGCGGAGACGACATGGAGATGGTGCAAGACCTGGATTTCTACGCCTGGCTCGATGCGCAGGACCAGGACAACAACGGCTGATGCTGCCGCTCCTGGCCGCCGTGACGCTGGCGCTCGTGGTGCAGGCACCGCCACCGCAATCCACGCCACCCGATGCGCCGGTGGCGAAACAGGGCAACAAGAAGATGACGCGACACGATAAGTCCACGCAAGCGCCCGACCTCGACCTGATCGGCTATCTCGGCGATTACGGCGATGCCGCCGACGGGCTCGATCCCATGGGCCTGGCCGACAATGCGGCCGCGCTGAAGGCGGCGAAAATCCCGCCCAAGCCGGCACCGGATGTGCAGCCATGAAGCGGCACGCGCTCGTTTGCGCAGTCCTGGCCGCGGCCTTGTTCGCGTGCGCCGGCGCCTGGGCGCAGGATCAGTCCGCGCCGCCGGCCGCGACGCAGGCGGCACCGATTCCATGGTCGAGCCTGAGTCCCGCCGAACAGCAGGTGCTGGCGTCGGCGCAGGACAAGTGGGACACGCTTTCTCCGGCCGCGCAACAGCGCCTGCAGCGCGGCGCGCAGCGTTGGGCGACGTTGAACCCGGAACAGCGCGCGGACCTGCGCCAGCGTTTCCAGAAGTGGAACGCGCTGACGCCCGACCAGCGCACGCAGTTACGCGAGCGCTACGACAAGTTCAAACGCCTGCCGCCGGCGCAGCAGGAACGCATCCGCCAGGCGTTCAAGCGTTTTTCCAGCCTGCCGCCGGCGCAGCGCCAGGCGCTGCGCGAAAAATTCAAGGCGATGAATCCGGCCGAGCGCCGCGCCTTCATCGCCGGCGCGCAGGCGCAAAACCAGGCCGGCAATGCGCGCGAATTCTTTCGTTCGATCCCGCAGGAAGAACGCCAGCCGACGCGGCAGATGCTGCAGGCGCTGACGCCGGACGAACGTCGCGCGTTCCGCCAGACCTGGCGCGGCCTGCCGGCGGACCAACGCAATGCCTACCGGCAGAGCCTGCTGCGCATGACGCCGCAGCAACGCAGCGCCGAGCTGGCCAAGTCGCGCCCGCATCCCGCGCCGCGTCCGCGCGGTCATTGATCGCGCGATAACGGGACCGATCAGGCCGTGGCCAGGCTGATCACGAACGCGGCGGCGATGCCGAGGGAAACCATGATCGTGTAGCAGATGCCGATCGTGCAGAACTTCAGGGTCGTGAAGAACCAGCCCTGGCCGTAGACCTTCTTCTGCATCACGAACAGGTGGATTGGAATCCACCATCCGATCACGACCAGCAACAAGCCGAGCAGGGGAGCGAGTCCGGGGACCGCGGCCAGGGCCCACGCGTGCGCGAATCCGGCGAGCGTGAACAGGAACAGCGAAAGAAAGATGAAGGCGTGGCTGTGCAGGGCCACGATCAGGTGCTCCATGTACAGGCGGCGCTTGAAGATGTAGAAGATCTTCAGCAGCAGCGCGAACAGCGGCATCAGCACGAACAACACCTGCGGCAGCACGCCGAGCGCGCCGGCGATGAGCAAGGTCGGATCCTTGCGGATGCGCGGGATGTTGTCCTTGGCATGCTCGATTGCGGCGTTCAGACGCGCATTAGCGAAATCCGGCAGCCAGCCGACGCGCAGCGGATTGGCCTGCGCGTCCCAGGGCTTGCCATTGAAACTGATCGCGTCTAGATCGGGATCGGGCGGCGGCGGCTCACCCTTGGCCTTGGCGTCGGCGACTTTTTGCAAGTAAGCCAAGCGCGCGTCGGCCTCCTTGCGCACCTTCGTCGCGGCCTTGTCCATGCCCGCGGCGACCTGTTTGCCGACTTGGCTGGGCGCTGGAGTCGCGGAAATCGCCGCGCCGCTGATCGCCTTGGCCGATTGCAATTGCGCGAG
>DASTAL010000265.1:0-1044 GCA_035712685.1 Rudaea sp.
CCGGCCTTGACCAGGCGTGCGGCGGCCTGCGCCGACGTCGCACCGGTCTTGCACACCAGCGCCACAGGCAATTCCTTGACCTTGGCCAGTTCCTTGTTTTCCGGATCGAACTGGCTCATCGCGACGTGACGCGCGCCGGCAATGTGGCCCTTCTCGAAGTCGGCCGCACTGGACAAATCCACCAGCAGCGGATTTTCACGGTTGATGAGCAGGGTCAGGGCGCCGGGCGTGAGTTCGCGGAAACCGCGGAAACGCCGCGCGATTTCGTTGCCGATGATCGCCGCGATCAAACCGGCGAAAGCCAGCGCGAGAAAAACGTGGTGGGCCAGGAATTCCGGCAGGCGTTGCAGAAACAGCGACATGGCGTGGCGCAAACGGGGAAAGGCCGCGGATTATGCGGCAGCGCGCCGGTTCGTGCCAGCGTTATGGCGTCGAATGTTGGGTGATATCGGGTAATCCCGACACCAGCAGCCAGTGTTTCGTCTTCTCGTTGTAGCGCCACAACTGGTTGTCGACGATGCTGCGCTCGACCTGGGTATTGACGTTGACCAGGCTGATCTTGACCACTTGGCGCACCTCGTGCGGACCGGTCGGCACGGGCGGTTGCTCGTTGTAGGACGCGAAATGGATTTGCTTGTAGCGGTCGATGTCGAGCTGGCTCAGCGGATGTTTCTTCAAGGTTTCCGGATCGACGAACGGAATCGCCTGGCTGATGTCGCCCCAGCGGATCGCGTTCGCGTACGCGTTCAGGGTCAGCTCCAGCGCGCGGCTCTCCGATTGCGCGGTCATCGCCGTGCAGCCGGCGAGCAGGGCGAATCCGCAGACGAGCAGGATGGTGCGCATGGTCGTTACTCCGGCAGCGACACTGCATTGTGCCGCAAATCGCGCGTCGATTCAGGGTTTGGAAATCGCCACGAAACGCGCCTGCAGCGTGCACGCATCCGTGCCGTCGGCGAGGGTGACGCGGCAATCCACGGCCAGGCGCGCTCGTCCGCGTGCCGCGAGCGTGGCCGCGAACGTTTCCCAGGATTCGCCCTCGGCGAG
>DASTAL010000266.1:0-6481 GCA_035712685.1 Rudaea sp.
CGGCGTGGCCATCAATTGCAGACCCTTGATCGTGGCGCGCACCAGGTTGATCGGATTGCGCGAACCGACCGCCTTGGCCAGCACGTTCTTGACGCCGACCACTTCGAGCACGGCGCGCATCGCGCCGCCGGCGATCACGCCAGTACCTTCGGAAGCCGGCTGCATGTACACGCGCGCAGCGCCATGGTTGGCCTTGACCGCATGCCACAACGTGCCGTTGTTGAGCTTGATGTGGGCCATGCCGCGGCGGGCGCGCTCCATCGCCTTGGAAATCGCGACCGGCACTTCGCGTGCCTTGCCGTAGCCGAAGCCGACGCGGCCGTCACCGTCGCCGACCACGGTCAGTGCGGTGAAGCTCATCTGCCGGCCGCCCTTGACCGTCTTGGCCACGCGGTTGACGGCGATTAGCTTTTCAAGCATGCCGTCGCTGTTTTCACGTTCGTTGTTGTTTGCCATCTGTTCTCGCCTTTTTGCCACCGATTGCCCGGCGGACTTCGATTACGACCGAGGTCGCTTGTAGTTGTGGTTGGATCGTTGGATCAGAATTTCAGTCCCGCTTCGCGCGCGGCGTCCGCGAGCGCGGCGATGCGGCCGTGGTAGCGGAAGCCGGAGCGGTCGAACGCCACCGATTCCACGCCGGCGGCCTTCGCCTTCTGCGCGATCGCCTTGCCCACGGCGGCGGCAGCGTTCTTGTTCTTGGTGCCTTTCAGGCCCTTTGCAAGGTCCTTCTGCACCGTCGAGGCCGCAGCCAGCACCTTGTCGCCTTCGGCCGAAATGACCTGGGCGTAGATGTGCTGGTCGGTACGGTGCACGGTCAAGCGCGGCACGCCGAGCTTGCGAATATGCGAACGCGTGGTCTTGGCGCGACGCAGTCGGGCAATGTTCTTTTCGCTCATCATTATTCTCCGGAAGCGGATAGGCCTTAGGCCTTCTTGGCTTCTTTGAGGGTGATACGTTCGCCGGCATAGCGCACGCCCTTGCCCTTGTAGGGTTCGGGTGGACGGAACGCACGGATCTTCGCCGCGACTTCGCCGACACGCTGCTTGTCGGCACCAGCGATCAGGATTTCAGTCTGGCTCGGCACGCTCAAAGTGATGCCTTCGGGCGCATTGAACACGACCGGATGGGAAAAGCCGAGGGTCAGGTTCAGGTCCTTGCCTTGCAGCGCGGCACGGTAACCGACGCCGACCAGTTCGAGCTTCTTCTGGTAGCCCTCGCTCACGCCCTTGACCATGTTGGCCAGCAGCGCGCGCGTGGTTCCCGCGAACTTGGTTTCGGCGGAGCCGTCGGCGCAGTTGACGTTGCCCTTGTCGATCGCGACCTGGACACCGGCGATCGCCGCCATCTTCAACGTGCCCTTCGGACCCTTGACGGTGATGGTGTCCTTGGCCACGGTGCACTCGACGCCCTTGGGCAGCGCAATGGGTTTTTTAGCTACACGAGACATTAGTAACTCCTTACGCGACCGTGCCGATGACTTCGCCGCCAACGCCCTTGGCGCGCGCCTGGGCGTCGCTCATGATGCCGTCCGGCGTGGAAACGATGGCGATGCCGAGTCCGCCCATGACCTTGGGCAGCTTGTCCTTGCCGCGATACACGCGCAGACCCGAACGGCTGACGCGGTCGAGTTTGTCGATCGCCGGCCGGCCCTCGAAATACTTCAGCGCGATCTCGAGCACGGACTTGGCGCCGTCCTTGCTGACCTGGAAGTCGCGCACGTAGCCTTCGTCCTTGAGTACCTTGACGATGGCGACCTTGACGTTGGAAGCCGGCATGCGCACCGTCGGCCGGGCCGTGGCCTGGGCGTTGCGGATACGCGTAAACATGTCGGCGATGGGATCAGTCATGCTCATTGTTTCATTTCCTCGGCATCGATATCCGTATGGATTCGTTGGGTTAAAGCGAAAAATCCACTTGGGATTTTTCGCAAATCAAAAAAGTTACCAGCTGGCCTTGCGCAGGCCCGGCACGTCGCCGCGCATGGTCGCTTCGCGCAGCTTGTGGCGGCCGAGGGCGAACTTGCGGTAGACGCCGCGCGAACGGCCGGTCAACTCGCAGCGGTTGCGCTGGCGCGTGGGACTGGCGTCGCGCGGCAGCTTCTGCAGCTTGGTCTGCGCGGCCATCTTCTCCTCATACGAGGATTTCGGGCTGAGCACGATGGCCTTCAGCTCCTTGCGCTTGGCCGCGTGCTTCTTCACCGTCTTCGTGCGCTTGAGTTCGCGCTCGATCATGCAGGTTTTAGCCATTGCAATCGTCTCTTGGAAATCAGTGCAGCGGAATTAGTTGCGGAACGGGAAACTGAAGGCTTCGAGCAAGGCTTTCGCCTCGGCATCGTTCTTCGCCGTGGTCGTGATCGCAATGTCCATGCCGCGCATCGCGTCAACCTGGTCGAAATCGATTTCCGGGAAGATGATCTGTTCCTTCACGCCCATGTTGTAGTTGCCGCGGCCGTCGAACGCGCGGCCGGACACGCCGCGGAAGTCGCGCACGCGCGGCAGCGAGATGTTGATCAGGCGGTCGAGGAACTCGTACATCTTGGCGCGGCGCAGCGTGACCTTGCAGCCGATCGGCCAGCCATCGCGGATCTTGAACGTCGCGATCGACTTGCGCGCCAGCGTCGCCACCGGCTTCTGGCCGGCGATCTTGGTCATGTCCGCGAGCGCGTTCTCGAGGATTTTCTTGTTGCCGGTGGCCTCGCCCACGCCCATGTTCAGCGTGATCTTGGACAGACGCGGCACTTCCATCACGTTCTTGTAGCCGAAACGCTGCATCAGCTTCGGCACCACTTCGTCTTTGTAGAATTTTTCCAGGCGTACCATGATCGTGTCCTCAGGCGTCCACGACTTCGCCGCTGGCGCGATACACGCGCACCTTGCGACCGTCGTCCAGGGTCTTGAATCCGACGCGCTCGCCCTTGCCCGAGGCCGGGTTGAACAGCATCACATTCGACAGGTTGATGGAAGCCTCGCGCTCGACGATGCCGCCCGGCTGATTGGCCTGCGGATTCGGCTTGGTGTGGCGCTTGACCAGGTTGATGTTCTGCACGAAGACGCGGTCTGCCGCGACGCGCAGGACTTCGCCCTTTTGGCCCTTGTATTTGCCGGTGGTCACGATGACTTGATCACCTTTGCGAATTCGGTTCATGGCGTTGGTTCCAAATAAAATTCGTTACAGCACTTCGGGCGCGAGCGAGACGATCTTCATGAAGCGCTCGCCGCGAAGCTCGCGCGTGACCGGCCCGAAGATGCGCGTGCCGATCGGCTCGAGCTTGTTGTTGAGCAACACGGCGGCGTTGCCGTCGAAGCGGATCAGCGAACCGTCGGCACGGCGCACGCCCTTGCGGGTGCGCACGACCACGGCGTCGTAGACCTCACCCTTCTTGACCTTGCCGCGCGGGATCGCGTCGCGGATCGAGACCTTGATGACGTCGCCGATGCCGGCGTAACGGCGCTTGGAGCCGCCGAGCACCTTGATGCACATCAGTTCCTTGGCGCCGGAATTGTCGGCGGCGGCCAGCGTGGTTTGCATCTGGATCATGGGATTCTCCTCGCCTGCCGTCAGGGTGCCGCGTGCGCGACGACTTCGACGACGCGCCAGTTCTTGGTCTTGGACAGCGGCGCACATTCGATGATGCGCACGGTGTCGCCTTCCTTGCACTGCCCGTTCTCGTCGTGGGCATGCACCTTGGTGGAGCGGCGCACGATCTTGCCGTACAGCGGATGCTGCACCTGGCGCTCGAGCAGCACGGTCACGGTCTTGTGCATCTTGTTGCTGACGACGCGGCCTTCGACCGTGCGTTGGACTTTCTTTTGTTCGGTCATGTTCATTTCCCGGCCGCCGGTTTCGCGGTCAGCAGTGTTTTGATCTGCGCGATCTCGCGGCGCACGCGCTTGAAATGGTGCGTCTGCGTCTGGTTGCCCGCGCCCTTTTGCATGCGCAGGTTGAATTGTTCGCGGCGCAGCTCGAGCAACTGCTCGTTGAGGTCCTGCGCGGATTGCTTGCGAAGCTCTTTGAGTTCCATCACAGCACCGTACGATTCACGAATGTGGTCTGCACCGACAACTTGGCCGCGGCCAGGCGGAACGCCTCGCGCGCCTCGACTTCGGTCACGCCCTCGATTTCATAGAGCATGCGGCCGGGCTGCACGACGGCGACCCAGAACTCGACGTTGCCCTTGCCGTTGCCCATGCGGACCTCGATCGGCTTCTTGCTGATCGGTTTGTCCGGATAGACGCGGATCCACAGCTTGCCGCCGCGCTTGACGAAACGTGTCACGCAGCGGCGCGCGGCTTCGATCTGGCGCGCGGTCAGGTGCCCGTGCGTGGTCGCCTTCAGGCCGTATTCGCCGAAGCTGACCTTGTTCGCGACGAAGCTCAGGCCGCGGTTGCGCTGCTTCTGGACCTTGCGGTACTTGGTGCGTTTGGGTTGCAACATGGCTTAATTCCTTGCTTCGCGGCCGCCGCGGGGTTCGCGCGGTTCGCGGTGCTCACGCGGCTCGCGGCGTTCGCGCGCGGGCGGCGCGCTGTCGCGGGCTTCTTCTTTGGTTTCCTGACTGGCGGCGTGCAGGTCGAACACCTCGCCCTTGTACACCCACACCTTGACGCCGATGATTCCGTACGTTGTCTTGGCCTGGGCGAAGCCGTAGTCGATGTCCGCGCGCAGCGTGTGCAGCGGCACGCGGCCTTCGCGGTACCACTCCGAACGCGCGATCTCTGCGCCGTTCAAGCGGCCGCCAACGTTGACCTTGATGCCGAGCGCGCCGAGGCGCATCGCATTGCCGACGGCGCGCTTCATCGCGCGGCGGAACATGATGCGGCGCTCGAGCTGCTGGGCGATGGACTCGGCCACCAGCTGCGCGTCGAGTTCGGGCTTGCGCACTTCGGCGACGTTGATGTGGGCGGGCACGCCCATCATCGCGGTCACTTCCTTGCGCAACTTCTCGATGTCCTCGCCTTTCTTGCCGATCACCACGCCCGGTCGCGCCGTGTGGATGGTGATGCGTGCGGTCTTGGCCGGACGCTCGATCTGGATCTTCGACACGCCGGCCTGGGCCAGCTTCTTGTGCAGCAACTCGCGCACCTTCAGGTCGGCGGCCAAGTACTGCGCATATTCGCGCTTGGTGGCGAACCACTTCGAGTTCCAGTCCTTGGAAATGCCGAGGCGGATACCGGTTGGATGAACTTTATGACCCATCGTGATTTCCTCAGCTGCCCACGACCACGGTGATGTGGCTGGTACGCTTGATGATTTGCGAGCCGCGGCCCTTGGCGCGAGCGTGCATGCGCTTCAGGCGCGGGCCTTCGTCGACCATGATCGTGGCGATCTTGAGCTCGTCCACGTCGGCGCCGAGGTTGTTCTCGGCATTGGCGACCGCCGACAGCAGCACTTTCTTGACCAGGTGCGCGGCCTTCTTGTCGCTGAATTTGAGCAGGTCCGTGGCGCGCCCGACCGGCAGGCCGCGTACCTGATCGGCGACCAGGCGCGCCTTCTGCGGCGAGATGCGCACGCCGCGCAGAATCGCTTTGGCCTGCTGCGTGTCTTGTATGGCTTTGGCTTGCATAGTCATCACCCTTTACTTCTTTTCCTCGGCGGCCTTCTTGTCGGCCGAGTGGCCCTTGAAGGTGCGCGTGGCGGCGAATTCGCCGAGTTTGTGCCCGACCATGTTCTCGTTGACCAGAACCGGAACGTGCGCCTTGCCGTTGTGCACGGCGATCGTCAGGCCCACCATTTCCGGCAGGATCATCGAACGGCGCGACCAGGTCTTGATCGGCTTCTTGCTGTTGCTGGACGCCGCGGTCTCGACCTTCTTCAGAAGGTGCAGATCGACGAACGGGCCTTTTTTCAGTGAACGTGCCATGGATTAGCCTCTGCGGTCGCGCACGATGAACTGGGTGGTGCGCTTGTTCTTGCGCGTCTTGTAACCCTTGGCCGGCTGGCCCCACGGCGACACCGGATGCGGGTTGCCCTGGCCGGCTTTCGCCTCGCCGCCACCGTGCGGATGGTCGACCGGGTTCATCGCCGCGCCGCGAACGGTCGGGCGAATGCCGCGCCAGCGCTTGGCGCCGGCCTTGCCGAGCTTGCGCAGGTTGTGTTCGGAGTTGCCGACTTCGCCGATGGTCGCGCGGCAGTCGGCCGGCACCTTGCGCATTTCACCGGAGCGCAGGCGCAGGGTGGCGTAGCCGCCTTCGCGCGCGACCAGCTGCACCGAGGCGCCGGCGCTGCGCGCAAGCTGCGCGCCCTTGCCGGGCTTCATCTCGATGCAGTGGATCGTCGAGCCAATCGGGATATTGCGCAGCGGCAGCGTGTTGCCCGCCTTGATCGGCGCGTCGCGGCCAGCCATCAGCTGGTCGCCGATCGCCACGCCCTTCGGCGCGATGATGTAGCGGCGCTCGCCGTCGACATAGCACAGCAGCGCGATGTGCGCGGTGCGGTTCGGATCGTACTCCAGGCGCTCGACGCGGCAGGCGATGCCTTCCTTGTC
>DASTAL010000267.1:0-1097 GCA_035712685.1 Rudaea sp.
GAACCGTCGATCAGTTTTTCGTTGCTGGTGTAGATGATCCAGCCCGCCGTCGGTTCGCCAACGACTTTTCCCAAGCCGAGTTCGCGATAGCCTTCGCTGAAATCCTCGCCGTCGGACAGCGTGACGCGGTTGGTCACCAGCACGGTGGGGCGTTCCAGCGCGCGCTGGCCGAGGATGCTGCGGGCGGGCTGCGCGTCATCGAAGCCGCGGAACGTCATGTTGAGATACGGTTTGCGCGACAGCACGTCTAGCGCGTAGGCGTTGACGAAACCGCCGAAGTTGTTGCGCACGTCGATCACCACGCCCTGGCGTGTCATGTTCTGCGCATCGAGGTCGCGGTACAGCCGGCGCAGCGAGGCTTCGGACATGTCGGCCAGATGCACGTAACCCAATTTGCCGTCGCTGATCTTCGCGACGTAGGCGCGGTTGTGGCTGACCCAGGCGTCGTAGGCCAAGGCGCCAAGCGTATGCGAGTCGATGGGCTTCACTTCCACGTTGCGCGTACCGCCCTTGCCCGCGACGCGCAGCGTGGTCTTCTTGCCGATGCGGTTTTCCAGCAGCGCGTACAGGTCGTCCTGCGGCGCGATTGCGTGGCCGTCGACCGCCTGCAGCGTGTCGCCGGCTCCGATGCCGGCGATCGCGGCGGGCGACAGCGGCACGACTTGCGCCACGCGCAAACTGCCGTCGCGCTCGTAGGCGGCAGTGTCGAACAGCAGGCCCAGGCGACCGGTGACGGGCTTCGAATGCGCGTTGGCGCGCACGCCCGAGTGCGACGCGTTCAATTCGCCCACCAGCAGGTTCATCAGCCAGTTCACGCTGGCCGGCGTCGGCGCGCCCGCGATCAGCGGCGCGTACGCCGCGCGCATCGCGTTCCAGTCCACGCCGTTCATGCGCGGATCGTGGAAGTTGTCGCGCAGCCACGTCCACGCCTGGTCGAACGCGGTCATCTTGTCCTGCGCGAAATCGATGTCCACCTCCGCGTCCAGCGCGATCGACTTCGGCTTGCCGCCCTCGGCGACCGGCACCGAGGACAGCTTGCCGTCGTCGAGGTAGTAGACCGTCTTGCCGTCAGGACTGAATTGCGCGTTGTCCTTGTC
>DASTAL010000268.1:0-7360 GCA_035712685.1 Rudaea sp.
CAGCTCGCGATGCACGCCACGCTGCAGGAACACGTCGACAACGCCGTGTCGAAGACGATCACGGTGCCGGCGGACTATCCGTTCGACGCCTTCCGTTCGCTGTACGAACGCGCCTACGCGCTCGGCCTCAAGGGCTGCACGACGTATCGCCAGGGCTCGCGGCGCGGCAGCGTAATCGAGCACACCACGGGTTCGCGACCTGCGTGAGCGACCCAATCCAAATGCCGGGCTCCGTGCCGATCGGCGTGCTCCTGCAATCGCTCGGCGCAAATCTCGAGGGCTTGTCGAGCGCCGAAGCGGCCTCGCGGCGCCTGCGCTACGGCGCTAACCAGCCCCGCGACGCCGCGCGCAAGGGAATCCTGCTCACCCTCGCCGGCCTGTTTGCCAACCCCCTGGTCGTCATCCTGCTGCTCGCCGCGCTGGTTTCCGGTTTCCTCGGCGACCGCGTCGGCGCGACGATCATCGTCGCGATCGTCACCCTGAGCATCATGCTCAACTTCGCCCTGAGCTTTCGTTCCGAGCGTGCGGCTACGCGCCTGCGTGAGGAAGTCGCGCCGATGGCCACGGCCCGCCGCGATGGTGGCTGGACCGATCTGCCGCGGCGCGAACTCGTTCCCGGAGACATCATCCGGTTGTCCGCCGGCGATCGCGTGCCGGCGGATGCGCGCCTGATCGAATCGCGCGACCTGCACGTACAGCAGGCGGCACTGACCGGGGAATCCGTGCCGGCGGAAAAGGAGGCGGCGGAGCAAGGCCGCAACGAACGCGGTCCGGAGGCGCCCCACCTCGTCTTCCTCGGCACTTCGGTGGTGTCCGGCCATGCGACGGCACTGGTCGTGGCGACCGGCCGCGCCACCGCGTTCGGCGATGTCGCCGAGATGCTCGCCGCGCGCCCGCCGCCGACCGAATTCGAGCGCGGCCTCGATGGTTTCGCGCGCCTGATCATGCGCACCGTCGTGTTCCTGGTGCTGTTCGTCCTGCTCGCCGGCATCGCACTCGGGCGTCCGCCGTTGGAATGCCTGCTGTTCGCGCTCGCGCTCGCGGTCGGACTCACCCCCGAATTCATGCCGATGATCACGACCATGACGCTCGCCCAGGGCGCGGTGCGCATGGCGCGCCGGCATGTGATCGTCAAACATCTGGCCGCGATCGAGGATTTCGGCAGCATGACGGTGTTGCTCAGCGACAAGACCGGCACGCTGACGTACGGCGAGACCACGGTCGCCGGCGTGGTCGATCCGCTCGGACATCCGGCGGATCACCCCTTGCAACTGGCTTACCTCAACAGCAGCTTCAAAACCGGCATCCGCAGCCCGTTCGACGATGCGATCCTGCGCCATGGCGCGGTCGGCATCGCCGGCTACCGCAAGCTCGACGAGATCCCGTTCGACTTCGAGCGCCGCCGCCTGTGCATCGTCGTGGAGCGCGATGACGAGCGCCTGCTGATCGTCAAGGGCGCACCCGAGGCGGTCATGGCCGAGTGCGCGCAATGCGAAGGCGACGGCGGCGTACGTGCCTTGGACGAATCGACGCGCGCCCAATGCGCACGCTCGCACGAGGCGCTCGGCGAACAGGGGTTGCGCGTGCTCGCCGTCGCCTGGCGCCGCGTCCCGGTGCAGGCGCGCTACGCGGCGACCGACGAAAGCGGCCTGATCCTCGCCGGCTTCCTCGCCTTCGCCGATCCGCTCGCGCCTGACGTCGCCGGCGCGCTGGCGGCGCTGGCTGCCGACGGCGTGGCGGTGAAGGTCTTGAGCGGCGACAACGAGCGCGTGGCCCGGCACGTCTGCGCCCAGGCCGGCATCGATGTCGCGAACACGGTGCTGGGCAGCGAGATCGACAACCTGAGCGAAACCGCACTCGGCATCCTGGCCGAACGCACCGCCGTGTTCGCGCGCGTGTCGCCGGCGCAGAAGCATCGCATCCTGCTGGCGTTGAAGGCGCGCGGCCACGTCATCGGCTTCCTCGGCGACGGCATCAACGACGCGCCGTCCCTGCACGCGGCGGATGTCGGCATTTCGGTCGCCAATGCCGTGGACGTGGCCCGGGATGCCGCCGACATCGTGCTGCGCGAGCGCGACCTGCGCATCCTGCATGCCGGCGTGATCGAGGGCCGCAAGGCGTTCGCGAACGTCATGAAGTACCTGCTGATGGGAACCAGCTCGAATTTCGGCAACATGTTCAGCATGGCCGCCGGCCTGCTGTTCCTGCCGTTCCTGCCCATGCTGCCGACGCAGATCCTGCTCAACAATTTCCTCTACGATCTCGCCCAGACCACGATCCCCACCGACAACGTCGACGCCGCGCAGATTCGCCTCCCGACGCGCTGGAACGTCGCCGTGATCCGGCGCTTCATGCTGGGCGTCGGGCCGATCAGCTCGCTGTTCGATTTCCTGACTTTCTTCGTGTTGCTGCATTGGCTGCAGGCGTCGGCGGCGCTGTTCCACACCGGCTGGTTCGTCGAGTCACTGGCCACGCAAACGCTGGTGCTGTTCGTGATCCGGACCCGCGGCAACCCGCTGCGCAGCCGGCCGAGCACGCCGCTCGTGGCGACGATCCTTGCCGCCATCGCCGTCGGCGTGGCGATTCCGGCAACCGGGCTGGGGCATGACCTCGGCTTCACGCCACTGCCTGCGGCATTTTTTGCGTTCCTGGCGGCAGCCACGGCCACCTACCTGTTGCTGGTCGAATTTGCCAAGCGGCGTTTCATGGGCGCGATGGTCGCGCAATCGCGCGACGAATTGACATCCATCAACAGACGGCAGGCAAAACGAAGCTAGCGTTCGCGCAATCCATTGGAGATGGCGCCATGCGCGATCTGCTTGCCGTTACGGACAGGTACGGGAATTGGGGGCACAGCCTGCGTTATGCGGGAGAGCTCGCAGCATTACTCGATGCCCGACTGACCGGCATGTTCATCGTGGAACCCATCATGCCCTATTCGCCGAGCCCGCTGCCGGTGGTGACGGCCGATATGTACTCGACCGGCGCCGAAACCGCGCGCGCGGCAGAGGCTGCCGGACCCGAATTCGAGAAATTCATCGCTTCGACCGGAGCGACACAAAGCCGCTGGCTGGTCGGCCGCGGTTCGTTTGCGGCCAGCGTGGCCCAGGCCGCGACCTGGCACGATCTGCTGGTGGTGGGTTCCGCCACGAATTCGACGTGGGGTTCGGCCGGCACCCTGGGTCAGCTGCTGCTGACCTGCGACCTGCCTTGCATCGTGGTACCCGAGTCGTCGACGCGCAAGGCCGCACTCGACACGATCGCGATTGCCTGGAACGGATCGAACGAATGCGCGCGCGCGATGCACGCCGCCTTGCCGCTGATCAAGCGCGCCAGGCAGGTGCTGTTGCTGGTCGGTGCACAGAAGGAGATATTTTCCGAGGTCACGATAAGTCCGCCGTTTTCGCCCGAGCAGCACCTGCGCCAGCACGGCATCGGGTTCAGCAACAAGGCATTCGAGGCCACGGCGACCAATGCGGGCGCCGCGCTGCTGCGCGCCGCCGAGGACGCACGGGCCGACCTGCTGGTCATGGGCGCGTATGGCCGCACGCGCCTGAGCGAATGGGTGCTGGGCGGGGCCACGCGGCACATGCTGCAGCACGCTTCGCTTCCCGTGTTGATGCGGCACTGATCGGGCGCGGCGATTTCGCCGTCCGCTTGACCTCGATCAAGCGGACGCGCGCGGGCGCATGCAAGATTGTGCATCGATCGGCAATCGTCCCGCCATGCGACTGCGTCCCTCCACCTGGTTCCTGATTTCGCTGCTGGCGTGCGCTGCGATCGCTGCCGGCATCGCGATGCTCTTGCCGCCTCGCGTCGTCGTCATCCATGCGGCGCGCGGGCCGGCCGTGCAGGCCGTGTATGCCACCGGCACGGTCGAATCGACGATCATGCTGCCGATCGCGGCACGCCTGACCGCGCGCCTGGCGCAACTCGACGCCGACGAAGGCATGCGCGTCGCGCGTGGCCAGCTGCTCGGCCGCCTGGAAGACACCGACCTGCGCAACACCCTGGCGCAACTGCGCTCGCAAGAGGCGTTCGCGCGCCAGGATTACCTGCGCAACGAGACGCTCGCGCGCAGCGGCACCGTGTCGAAGTCCGAATACGACAAGGCGCGTTCCGTCTGGCTCGCCGCCAGCGCGGCCAGCACGCGGGCGGCGGCGGAACTGGATTTTGCCAAGCTTGTCGCCCCGGCCGACGGCATGGTCATCCAGCGCGACGGCGAAATCGGGCAGATGATTCCGCTCAACCAGGCGGTGTTCTGGATCGCCGTGGACTCGCCGCTGCGCATCGCCGCGCAAGTCGACGAGGAAGACATCGCCAAGGTCAAGCCGGGCCAGGACGTGCTGCTGCGCGCCGACGCGCTGCCGGGACGCGTGATGCATGGCACGGTGCAGACGGTCACGCCCAAGGGCGACCCGGTCGCGCGCGGCTACCGCGTGCGCATCGGCCTGGCCCAGGACACGCCGCTCATGATCGGCATGACGGTCGAAGTCAACATCATCATCCGCCAGGACGACCACGCACTGCTGTTGCCGCCGAGCGCAGTCGCCGGCGGGCGGGTGTGGTGCGTGCGCGACGGCCGCGTGGAACCGCGCACGGTGACCACCGGCGCGAGCGGCAGCCAGCAGGTCGAGATCGTGTCCGGCATCGGCGTCGACGACCTCGTGGTGCTGCGTCCCGACCCGTCGCTGCAAGCCGGCGCACGCGTGCGCGCGGCGCTTGCGCCATGATCCGGCTGTTCGCCGGCATCGCGGTACGGCATCTGCTTGCGCGCCGCCGCCAGAGCATCGTCTCCATGCTCGGCATCGTACTGGGCGTGGCGTTCTTCCTGTCGATCTCGGCGATGATGCAGGGCTCGGAGAACGACTTCATGAAGCGCCTGGTCGACAACTCGCCGCACATCACCATCGCCGACGAATACCGCAACCCGGCGCGCCAGGCCGCCGAGATAGCCTATCCCGGCGGCGCCGTGGAGATCAGCCGGGTGAAGCCGCAAACCGAAACGCGCGGCGTGCGCGGCTTCCAGCAGATCCTCGACTACCTGCGCACGCTGCCGGGGCTGCGCGCCTCGCCGCTGCTGGTCGGCCAGGCTCTGGTCACCTTCGCCGGCAAGGACGTCGCGATCTCGCTCAACGGCATCGTGCCGTCCGAATACGCCAGCGTGTCGACGATCCAGAACTACATGAAGCGCGGTTCGCTCGCCGCGCTCACCGCCAATCCCGACGGCATCATCATCGGCGACGAACTCGCGCGCGTGCTGTCGCTGACGCTGGACAGCAACCTCACGATCACGGCGACGACCGGGCAGGTGCGCACGTTCAAGATCGTCGGCATCTTCCACACCGGACGCGCCAGCGTCGACACCGGCCAGGCCTTCGTCGCGCTCAAGCGCGTGCAGGCCCTGCTCGACCGCCCGAACCGCGCGAACAGCATCCTCATCAAGCTCGACGACGCCGAGCGCGCACGCGACGTCGCCGGCGAGGTCGAGAACCACATCGGCTACAAGAGCGTGTCGTGGCAGGAACAGTCCGAAGACCTGATGAGCACGCTACTGATCCGCCGCATCATCATGTACACCGTGGTCGGTGCGGTGCTCGTGGTCGCCGCATTCGGCATCTACAACGTGATCTCGACCGTGGTGATGGAAAAGCACCGCGACATCGCGATCCTGAAATCGATGGGCTTCCGCTCGCGCGACATCGAGCGCATCTTCCTCGCCCAGGGCATCGTGCTCGGCGTCGCCGGCAGCGCCTGCGGCCTTGCGCTCGGCTGCGCGCTGATGGTCGGCATGATGCACATCCGCTTCAAGTTCCCCGGCAGCACCGACACCATCTACATGGCGATCGACTGGGGCTGGCCACAGTTCGCGCTGGCCGCGGGCGTCGCCATGGCCTCGTCGATCGCCGCCGCGTTTCTGCCCGCGCGCAAGGCCGCGCGCGTGCGCCCGGTCGACATCTTGCGTGGCGGCGCGTGATGGCCAGCCTGCTGCGCGCCGAGCACCTGACGCGCCGCCTCGCCGGCGAAGTGCCGGTGACCCTGGTCGACGATGTCAGCGTGGACATCCGCGCCGGCGAGTGCGTGGCGATCACCGGCGCGTCCGGTTCCGGCAAGTCCTCGCTGCTGTACCTGCTCGGCCTGCTGGATGCGCCGACACAAGGCAGGATCCTGCTCAACGGCGTCGATGCGTCGGCAAGCGATGAAGATCGGATCGCCGATCTGCGCCTGCGCGAGATCGGCTTCGTGTTCCAGTCGCATTTCCTGTTGCCCGAATTCAGCGCGCTCGAGAACGTCCTGCTGCCGATGCAGCGGCTGGGCCAGCGCACGCCGGAACAAGCGCGCCAGCGCGCCGCGGAACTGGCGCAAAGCCTCGGCATCGCCGATCAGGTGCACAAGCTGCCGCGGCAGCTCTCCGGCGGGCAGAGCCAGCGCGTGGCGATCGCGCGCGCTCTGGCGAACGATCCGCCGCTGATCCTCGCCGACGAGCCGACCGGCAATCTCGATACCGTTTCGAGCGCCAACGTGCAGACCATCATCCGCGAACTGGCGCACACGCACGGCCGCGCGGTGGTCGTGGTGACGCACGATGCGGCATTCGCGGCGACCGCCGATCGCATCCTCACCCTTGTCGATGGCCGCCTCAGTCCGTGACCCCGTACCCGGATGGCAGGTCACGCCGGGCGCGGCCGCCGTTCAGAAGAAGCGCCGCGCCAGATCGTCCAGGTCGGTCTCGCGCAGGGTCTCGCGCGCGAGACCAGCCAGCGTCTTCGCCGCGCTCGGCGTGGCGACATCGATGCCCAGTCCCGCGCGCCGGGGCCACAGCGCATCCAGATGCATGTAGCGATCGCGCAACCGGTCAAGCATCATGGCCTGCACGTGCTGCTGCTGGACGGAAATCAGGGTGAGCACCAGCCGCCCTTCCGCCAGCCAGCCGACCGCGCCATCGTCCTCGCCAACGCCTTGCGCGGGCACGTAGCGCAGCGTGCCGGTGCCGATCGAAAGCATGCTGATGTCGGCGGCATCCACGCCGACGAACTGCTCGGCTTCGTGCAGGGCGACCAGATCCGGCGCCACCGCGAACATGCCGCCATCGGCGAAAAAGTCTTCACCGACGCGCACCGCGGGGAAGTAGGCCGGCGCCGCACAAGTCGCCATCGCGGCGTCCACGGCAAGAATGCGTTCGTCGCCGGTCGAGCGTTCCGCGTGCGGGGTCTTGAAGACCTTGGTCATGCTCTTGCTGACGTTCACGGCCGGGATGACGACCGGATGAAGGGCTTCCCGCAGGGTCCGTTCGCCGAGCTTTTCCGCGAGCGCCTTGCGCAGGGTCTGGCCATTGTATTTCGGCCCCCACACCGAGCGC
>DASTAL010000269.1:0-1360 GCA_035712685.1 Rudaea sp.
CGCCGACAAGGTCGTCGCGAGCGTGTTCGTCAATCCGACCCAGTTCGGTCCCAACGAGGATTTCGCCAGTTATCCGCGCACGCTCGAGGCGGATCGTGCCGGCCTTCTCGAACGCGGCTGCGATGCCTTGTTTGCGCCGAATGTCGATGAGATGTATCCGTTTGGCGCTGCCGCAAGCGTGCGCGTGGATGTTCCGGTGGTCTCGCAAACGCTCGAAGGCGAACTGCGCCCCGGGCACTTCGCCGGCGTGGCGACGGTGGTGACGAAACTGTTCAATCTCGTGCAACCCGATGTTGCCGTTTTCGGCCAGAAGGATTACCAGCAACTGCTCGTGATCCGGCGCATGACGCAAGACCTGCGCTTGCCGATCGACATCGTCGCCGCACCGACGCGGCGCGAAGCGAATGGACTCGCAATGAGTTCGCGCAATCAGTATCTGAGCAGCGAGGAACGCGATCGCGCCGCCGTCATTCATCGAACCTTGCGTGCGATGCGCGAGCAGTTGCATGCCGGGCGACCGCCTGCGCAGATCGAAGCCGACGCGCGCGCCGCGCTGGAGGCGGCAGGTTCGGTTCCGGACTACGCCGTGATCCGGCGCGCCGCCGATTTGTGCATGCCGGAAGCCACCGAACGCGGTGGCCTGATTGCCTTGATCGCGACGAAGCTGGGTCGCGCGCGGCTGATCGACAATCTGCTCCTCGACCCCTAGCTTTTGCGCAACGCCTGTGGTATTCTCACCACTGCCATCGGGATTTTTGCAACGCTCGCGCGTTGCCCCAAGGGCTAGCAGGGCGGCATCGTTCTGGTAATCGTCACTCCGATAATTCAACCCTCGCTGCATAAGCGGGGGTTTTTTTTCGCCCCGATCCGGCGTGGATTCGCTGCAAGCCTTGCCGATTTCGCAGGCTGCGCGGATAATTTGTGCGGCGCCGCAGAACCAGGCGGCAATGTTGCGTAAATGACACACGATTGATCGCGAGACCACCATGCATCTGAGCCTGCTCAAAGCCAAGATCCACCGCGCCAGCGTCACCCATGCCGAATTGCATTACGAGGGTTCGTGCGCGATCGACGGCCTTTTGCTCGACGCCTCCGGCATCCGCGAGTACGAGCAGATCCACATCTACAACGTCAACAACGGCCAGCGCTTCGTCACCTACGCGATCCGTGCGGACGAGGGTTCCGGCATCATCTCGGTCAACGGCGCCGCCGCGCACCGCGCATCCCCGGGCGACATCGTCATCATCTGCGCCTATGCGCAATTGAGCGAAGCCGAAGCCGCGCACTTCAAGCCGACCCTGGTTTACGTCGACGCGAAGAACCGCATGAGCCACACCAAGAACTCTATTCCGAAACAGGC
>DASTAL010000270.1:0-2765 GCA_035712685.1 Rudaea sp.
GACATGCCATTCGTGCGGCAGGCGGAACACGTTCTCGGCGAACACGGCGGCGTAATTCGTCGAACGCGCCTGGCGCAGTTTCGCGCAGTCGGTGGATGCCGGCGTGGCGCAGGCAACGCCCGGGCGGTCGTATTGATCGGACGCGAGCCCGAAATCGTCCCACTGCCGGAATGGCGCGTCGGAGTGGTACAGCGTGGTGCCGGCGGTGAACGCGTTGCCGCGGCCCCAATGGTGCACGAGGCGCGCGTCGATGCCGGTAAAGCGGAACTGCTCGTCCTGCAGCGTCGTCGTGGTCGGCGCCGCGCCGCGATCCTGCGAACGCGAGGCCTGGTCCTGATAGCCAGCCCAGACCTTGGCGACGAGTTCGGTGTTCTCGTCGAGGTGGCGGTCATGGCTCAAGCTCAGCACGTAACGCTGCGTCCACAGCCGGTCGTACGGCGTCGTCGTCTGATCGGCATTGGCCTGGTACTGCGGATAGGTGAGCAGGCCGGCATTGCCGGTATCGAGGTCGTAGGCGTGGAAATCCAGCGCCGTGTACGACGTTTCATCCGGGCGATAGCCAATGTGCAGGTCCGCGCCGCGCAGCTTGTTGTCGCCGTTGTCGCGCTGGCCGTCCGTCGTGCGGTAATGCGCGTCGAGGAGGTAATCCCAGTCGCCCTGCGTGCCGGAAATCTTGTTGAACGTGGCGAACAGGCCGTCGTTGCCGACCACGTTTTCGGTGTAGCCGGCCATCGGCTCGGTCGACGGCTTGGCGCTGACCAGGTTGATCGCCGGCGGCGGTTCCGGTCCGTACAGCAGCGAGGAGCCGCCGCGGATCATCTGCACCTGATCGATCGTCTGCGGCAGCGGGAACACGTACAGCGTCGGGAAGCCGATCCAGTCGCCTTCCAGCGGGATGCCGTCCTGGAACGCGCCGACGTATTCGGATTCCTGCGGATTGCCGATGCCGCGGTAGGACAGGTTCATCTGGCCCGGGATCTGCTGTTCGGCGACGTACAGGCCCGGCGTCTGTGCAAAGACCTCGCGCGGATTGTTGCCGATGATGGTCGGCAGGGTGTCGAGCTTCGTGATCGAGGTCTTCTTCGTCACCGTGATCTGCGGCCCGTCGACTTCCCTCATGATGTGGTCAAGCTTGGGCTTGGCGTCGTCGGGCATGACGTAGCCCTTGACCTCGACTTTCTTCAGTTCCTGCGTCGACGAGGATCGATCGTCGCCGTCGGCGGCGAACGCTTGTGCGGTGGCCAGAGCGGCGCAGATGGCAAGCGCCAGTGTCAGCGGGCGGCGGGTGGAATGGTTCACGTGGGTCCCCAAGGGTTCGGATGCAGCCGGCGATTGTCCGTGTTTGCGCGTGCCGGCGCGTAGTGCCTGGGGGACTAGGTCTCAGGTCGTAGTGGCGGGTTCGACCGTGGTGCGGTGGACTTCGACCCGGTTGCGGCCTCCGCGCTTGGCCGCATACATGGCGTCGTCGGCGGAGGCGAGCAGGGTGGCGAGGTTGAAGCCGCAGTCCTTCGTGCTGGCCACGCCGAAACTCGCGGTCACCGGCACGTCGGCAGCGGCATCGCCCTCGCGCCGTGCGGCAACGATGGATTCGCGCATGGATTCGGCGCGCCGGCGGGCGGCATCGGCGGGACAGTCGGGCAGCAGGATGGCGAACTCCTCGCCGCCGAGGCGTCCGAAGACATCGTTCGGGCGCAGCAGAACCTGGCACGTCGCGACCGTGCGCTTGAGCGCGTCGTCGCCGGCGGCGTGGCCATGCATGTCGTTGACCGACTTGAAGTGATCCAGGTCCATCACCATCAGGCAGGCTTCGCGCGCGTGGCGCGCGCACTCGCGCAGCGCGTCCTGCGCGGACTCGAGGAAATGCTGGCGGTTGAAGATGCCGGTCAGGCCGTCGCGCCGCGCCAGCTTCTGGAACTTCATCTGCGAGCGCTTGGTGCGGTACGCCCAGCCGCCGACGATCAGCATGCCGCTGAGCAGGAGCAGGATGTAGAGCAGGCGCGTGCGCGCTTTCTGCGCTTCGATCTGCTGTTGCAGGGCCAGCACGGCGTTTCGGTTCGTGGCCGCCACGAGCTGGCGTTGTTTGTCGAGCACGCGCTGGTGCACCATCTGGTAGGCCAGCGCCCGCGCGCTGACGTCGTTCAGATAGGCCTTGTCGGCTGCCGCATATTTTTCGTGCCAGGCCAGTGCGGCGGCATCGTCGCCTTGCTGCTTGGCAACCTGGTAGAGCACGTCGTAGGCGTCGGCCACGGACTTGGCCTTGTCCTGCTGGTTCGCCAGTTCGATCGCGCTTTGCGCGGATTCGCGCGCGTGGGAAAGATCGCCCGTGCGCCAATAGGCTTGCGCCATGGTCGAACGAAAGTCCGAGGTCAATGCGGAGGAATGAGTTGCCAGGACTTCCGCCTGGTTCTTCTCGAGCAGTTTCAGGGCGTCCGCAGGCCGGCCGTGGTCCAGCAAGGCCTTGGCCCATTGCAGGAGTATGGAATTGGCATTGGCTGTGGCACCGACCTGGCGACAGGTGTCCAGGCCCTGCCGTAGCAACGCGTCGTCGGGTTGCAGCTTGCCGCCTTCCTGCAATATCCAGATCTGGGTTTCCCGGACTGCGCACATCGACCGTCCGCCGGGATCCATGGCGAGTGCCTGATCGACGTAACTCAGGGCCAGATCGTATTCGCCGCCGCGGCTGTAGACGTACGCGGCGGCATCGAAGGCAAGAAAACGCGTATCGCGATCGTCGATTCCAGGCAGCGAATCGAGCACGTCGCCCA
>DASTAL010000271.1:0-4961 GCA_035712685.1 Rudaea sp.
CCCATGGTCGGCGCCGGCATGTCGCGGTGGCGGCTCCAGATCGATCCGTAGGCCCAGCCGATGGAGGCCAGCACCAGCGCGGCCGCGCCGAGCGGCGAAGAGCGCAGCCCGTTGCCGAGGTTGAGCACGACGACGCCGGCGAAGCCGACGACGAGGCCCAGCCATTCGAGCCGGTTCGGCCAATGGCCGTAGAGCCCGGCGAAGATCGCCATGAACAGGCCGACACTGGCGACCGCGACCGCGGCGATGCCGGACGGTACGGTCTGTTCGGCGTAGCACACCAGCCCGTTGCCGAGGCCGAGCAGCAGGCTCGCCGTGACCAGGCAGTTGAACCATTGCCGCCGCGTCGGCGGCGCGACACCGCGCCAGCGCAGGAACGCATACATCAGCGCGCCGGCGATCGGAAAGCGGATCGCCGCCATCAGGAACGGCGGATAGCTTTCAATGCCGATGCGGATGGCGAGGTAGGTCGAGCCCCAGATCAGGTACACGCCGGCCAGCGCCAGCGGCACGAGGACACGCGGCGATGACAGTGCAGACGGGTGGGATTCGGCGGCGGAGACGGCTTGGTCCATGCGGGCGCAGTCGAAAAACCGGGATACGCACTGTAGCCGCTGGCACTGTCGGGCGACAGCGCCACTTGTCATGCCCGCAATGGAACCGCCGATCGAATCAGTGCTTGAGCGTGGCTTGGTCGCTGCGCACGACCACGTATTCGCCTTCGATGACGCTGGGATCGCTCACGCGCGAAGTCGCAGCGGCCTGTGCGTGCGGACGCGTCAGCGCACGTACCACGGCGACGATGGCGCCGACGAAGGCGAACGCCAGAAGGGCGAAGAACCCGAGCACGACGATGCCGGCCACGGCCACGATGGCCAACACGGCCAGCAGCAGGCGCAGGAAGGGGTTTTGCGGGCGGTTGAACCAGCGCCAGTGGAACATGTCCGTGTCGCTCCCTGTGGCAGAATGAATCGATGGACGGGAAGGGCTAGATACGCCAATGGACGTTAGAAAATCGTTATGTGCCTTCGCGGACATCCCCGATGGCGGCGCCATCGCGGTGCACGTGGATTCGAGCACCGGCGGCTTCGACCTGATTCTGGTGCGCGTCGGCGAAGCCGTGGCGGCGTACCACAACGAATGCCCGCATGCCGGGCGACGCCTGGATTACGCGCCCGGCAAGTTCCTGACCGACAGCGGCACGCTGATCTGCGCCGCGCACGGCGCCACCTTCCGGATCGAATCCGGCCATTGCAGCGGCGGTCCCTGCCGCGGCACGTCCTTGCGTTCGGTTCGCGTCGAGGTGATCGACGGGCAGGTCTGCCTGCCCTGAATCGCCTCAATAGACCTGCGCGCGCACGTCGGCGTGCGCCGTGTTGCCGTCCATGCAGGCGAACGCGGGCGACATGCCGAGGATCGACCGCGTCGGCAGGCGCGAACCGGTGACGACAGTCGGCGCGCTGATCAGATCCACGCGATACTGCGCGCCGGGTGCGACATCGGCGAACGCAAACCCGGCTTGCGCATCGGTGACGAGGAATGCGGCGCTCTGGCTGCGCGTGTCGGTCAGGCGCACGACCGCATCGCGCAGCGGCCGTCCGGCGAAATCATAGGCGGTGCCGGAAACGCTGCACGCATTGGCGGGCGCGGCGGTGGCGAGTGCGGGAGCGCAAAGAACCAGAATCAAGGCGAAACGGATCATGGCGAACCTCCGGTGATGCGATGCGCATCCGTGCGGAACGGACTCCCGCCACGATTCTACTGCGGACAGTACGGGTGGGGGTAATGCCGCCGTCAGCGAAACAACAGGTTGACCGCGACCAGCATGACCACCAGCATCAGCACGGTCAGCGGCAGGCCCACGCGCAGGAAATCCTTCTGCCGGTAGCCGCCGGGGCCTGCGACCACCAGGATCGTGGGGCTCGCGCCGGGGATCAGGAAGGTGTTGGACACCGACATCGCCACGATCAGGGCGTACACGCTGGGATTGCCGCCGGAAGCCAAGGCAAGGTTGATCGCCATTGGCACCATCATCACGGCTGTGCCCACGTGCGAAATCACCTGCGAAAACAGCAGGGCGAGGATCGCAACGCACAACTGCAGCAGCCACTGCGGCAGGTGACCGGTATAAGCGATCAATTCCTGCGCCAGCCATGCCGCGGCACCGGTCGAATCCATTGCCGCGCCGAGCGGAATCAGGCAGGCCATCACGAAGATCGTCTTCCAGTTCACCGCCGCGTAGGCCTCGTCCATGTTCAGCACACCGGCGAGCAGCATGCCGACCGCGCCGGTCATCATCGCCACCGACAGCTTCATCTCGGTAAACAGGCCAAGCCCCATGGCGAGGGCGAAAAACGCCACCGCGTGCCAGATCTTGCCGGGACGATGATCTTCCTTCGGGTAATCGGTGACCACGACGAAGTCGCGTTCTTCCGACGCCAGGGTCAGGTCGCGCCAGAAGCCGTGCAGCACGAGCGTGTCGCCAGCGCGCAGCGCGGTCTTGCGCACGTCCTCGCGGAAAACCTGGTCGCCGCGATAGACCGCCAGCACGCTGATTCCAAAGCGCTTGCGCAAGCGCAGGTCGCCGACCGCCTGCTTGACGAAGCGTGAATTCGGCGGCACCACGGCTTCGGCGATGCCGGCGCGGTTCGGGTTGAACATGTCGCGGAACACGCTCAGGCGCGGCTGCGCACGCAGCAGGTTCAGGTTGGCGAAGTCGTTGACCTGTTCGCGCTTGCCGAGCGTGCCGAGCACGGTGCCCACCCAGATCATGGTGTCGGCCGGGGGTGCCAGGCGGGTTTCATCGCCGTTCTTGATTGCGAGGATCAGCGGTGCGCCGCGCAGCGCCTCGGCCTCGGCGATGCTCATGCCGACCAGCGGGCTTTCCGTGGTGACGGTCAATTCGAACACGTCGCCGTCGATGCCGTAGGTTTCGGCGAAGTAGGTCTCGGTGCGCCCCGGCGTCACGCCTTGGTCGTCGTCCTCGGCGGGCAGCAGCTTGCGCGTGAAGAACGCGAAGTACGCCAGTCCAGCCAGCAGCAGCGGGATGCCGATCGGGGTAATCGCGAACAGCGAGAACGGCTCGATCGTCTGTGCGCCCGGCGGCAGGTTGCGGTTGGCGCTGGCGATCAGGTCGTTGAGCAGGATCAGCGGCGAATTGCTGATCAGCGTCATGTTCGTGCCGCACAGGATGCAGAACGCCATCGGCAGCAGCAGGCGGGTCAGCGGCACGCCGGTGCGCGCGCTGACGCGGCTGGCCACCGGCAGGAACAGCGTCGCCAGCGCCTGGCTCTGGATCACCGACGACAACACGCCCGCCATCGTGTTGATGAGCAGGCCCAGGCGCGTTTCAACGCCCCCGGCCAGGCGCAGGATGAACGAGGCGGCCTTGTTCAGCACGCCGGTACGGTCCAGGCCCGCGCCCATGATCATCACCGCGATCAGCGAGATCACCGCGTTGCCGGCGAAACCGTCGAACAGCTGCTCGACCGGGATCAGACGGGTGATGCCGATGACCACCACGACCAGCAGGGCGACCACGTCCGCGCGCACCCATTCGAGCACGAGCATGAGCGTGGTGAAGGCCACCAGCCCGAGCACGAGCATCATGTCGTGGCTGAGGACGAGTCCGGTATTCATGCGGTGCCGTTCATCGGGGCTTGTTGTTATTCGGCGGCGTCAGGCGTGATCGTCAACAACGTTCATAGAGCAGGTCCCAGACACCGTGGCCGAGCTTGCGTCCGCGTTTCTCGAAATGCGTTTGCGTGCGCCACGGCGGCGGCGCGATGAAGCCATCGGCGTCGCCGATGTTGCGCCAGTCTTTCGCGTTGTCCAGAACCTCGCGCATGTGCGTGGCATAGTCCGCCCAATCGGTCGCCAGATGCAAGCGTCCGCCCGCGGCCACGCGCGAGGCGAGCCGGGCAGCGAAGCCCGGCTGGATCAGGCGGCGTTTGTGCTGGCGTTTCTTCGGCCAGGGATCGGGAAAATAGATGCGGACCTCGCTCAGCGCCTGCGGCGCGATCGCCGTGTCCAGCACGCCGATCACATCGGAATTATACAAACGCACATTGTCTACATTGTGTGCGGACAGCGCATTGAGCAGGCGGCCGACGCCGGGGCGGTGCACCTCGACGCCGAGGAAATCCTTGTCCGGCTCGTGCAGCGCGGACCACAGCAGCTGTTCGCCATTGCCGAAGCCAATCTCCAGCACGAGCGGCGCGCGCCGCCCGAACACGGTATCCCAGTCCGGCGCGCCGGCCGCGGCGTCGAGCCCGTAGCGCGACCAGTGCATGTCGAAGGCGCGCTGTTGTGCGGGTGTGAAGCGGCCCTGGCGCAGCACGAAGCTGCGGATGTGGCGGTCGGCGCGCGCGGACTCAGCCGATGGTTCCATCGATCGGGCTCGATGCGGAAGCGTAGCGTTTGCGCGGGATGCGTCCGGCACGAAAGGCATCGCGGCCGGCTTCGACCGCCTTGCGCATCGCCGCGGCCATCAGTACGGGATCGCGCGCGCCGGCGATGGCGGTATTCATGAGCACGCCGTCGCAGCCGAGTTCCATCGCGATGGCCGCATCGGACGCGGTGCCGACACCGGCATCGACGATGATCGGCACCTTGGCGTTCTCGACGATCTCGAGGATGTTCCAACGGTTCTGGATGCCCAGCCCTGAGCCGATCGGCGCCGCCAGCGGCATCACCGCGACGCAGCCGATTTCCTCCAGGCGCTTGGCCAGGATCGGATCGTCGCTGGTATAGACCATCACCTCGAACTTTTCCGCAACCAGCGTTTCGGCCGCCTTCAAGGTCTGTACGACATCCGGAAAAAGTGTCTTCTGATCGCCGAGGACTTCGAGCTTGACCAGCGCGTGCCCATCGAGCAGTTCACGCGCGAGACGGCAGGTGCGTACGGCATCGTCGGCGGTGTAGCAACCGGCAGTATTCGGCAAAATTGTATACTTTTGCGG
>DASTAL010000272.1:0-1015 GCA_035712685.1 Rudaea sp.
ACCGTGTCGCGCACCGGATCCACCGTCACGAACAGCACGCGCACGTCGTCCGCGGCCTTGCCCATTTTCTGCAGCACCGTGTGCAGGTGCACCAGCGTCAGCGGACACACGTCGGGGCAGTGCGTGTAGCCGAAATACAGCAATACGACCTTGCCGCGATAGTCGGCCGCGGTGACCGGCTTGCCGAGATCGTTGGTCATGCTGAACTTCAGGTCGGGCAGGTGGGCCTGCACGTCGTCGAGTTGCCACTGCGGATGCGCCGTGCAGCCGGCGAGCAGCACGATGGCCGCGGCGGCGAGCAGCCAGCGAAGGGGTGAACGGCGGAGGGACATGGCGATGCCGAAACAAATCTGTGCAGCCGACGATGATAGCGCGATGCGTTGCATCGAATGCGCGACAGTCGGGCGCACGCCGCGCGTGCGGTGTTTCAGCCGCCCGCTTCGAGTCGCTTCAGGAACACCCGCATTTCCTTCGCGGCCTGAACGTCGCCGCGCGCTTCGGCCGCGGTGATGCCGCGCCGCCATGCATCCGCGGCGGCCTGCGCATCGCCGGTGCGTTGGCAGGCGTGCCCGAGTTGCTTCCACGCCGCCGAATAGCCGGCGTCGAAATCGATCGCCGCGCGCAGGTGCGCAATCGCTTCCACTGCATCACCGGCCTCCAGCAGCGCCGTGCCCAGCGAATAGCGCAGCAGCGCGCCGTCGCGTGGGCCGTTCAATTGCGCCTTCAAGACGTCGATACGCTTCATGTGGAGCGGCTGTTGTGGAAAGTCAGGCCATGGAGGGCCAAGGTGGATTCCATGAAGTCGGTGCGCTCCGGCGTGCGAGTTGACCCGACGATGCGGCGATCATGGACGAACGCCCAAATAACGCCAGTAGCTCGGCGCCGGCAGCAGGACCGTGGGCGTGAACGATTCCGGCGGTTGCTGGCCGCGTCGCAGCGTCGCGAGCGTCGGTGCGTCCCAGATCACCAGCCACACGCCGCGATAAGGCTGCACCAGCCGCGCGTAGCGAAGGTC
>DASTAL010000273.1:0-4085 GCA_035712685.1 Rudaea sp.
CAATGCGGCAAGCGCATTCATGACGTTGTGGCGGCCGAGCAGATTCCAGTGCACGCGGCCCAGCTCGCTACCTTCGCGCAGCACCGCGAATTGCGAGCCGTCATCTTCGATCAAGCGCGCGCGCCAATCGCCGGTGGCGATACCGAATGTCGTCACCGGCGTCCACACGCCCATCGCCAGCACCTCCGCAAGGCGCGCGTCTTCGGCGTTGACAACGAGGCGTCCATTGCCCGGCACCGTGCGCACAAGATGGTGGAACTGGCGCTGGATCGCAGCGACATCCGGGAAAATATCGGCGTGGTCGTATTCGAGGTTGTTGAGGATCGCGACCGTGGGCCGGTAGTGCACGAACTTGCTGCGCTTGTCGAAGAACGCGGTGTCGTACTCGTCCGCTTCAATGACAAAATCCGCACCGGCGCCAAGCCTCGCCGACACGCCGAAATTCTCCGGCACGCCGCCGACCAAAAAGCCGGGATTGCGACCGCAGGATTCGAGCATCCACGCCAGCATTGCCGTCGTGGTGGTCTTGCCGTGGGTGCCGGCGACGGCGAACACGTGCCGCGACGCGAGCACGTTCTCACCGATCCACTGCGGTCCGGAGATGTACGCCGATCGCGAATCAAGCAGGCGTTCGACGATCGGGTTGCCGCGCGACAACGCATTGCCGACGACGACGAGATCGGGCTTGGCGGCGTCCAGATGCTCGGCGCGATAGCCCGAATCCAGGCGCACGCCGAGCGCGGCGAGCTGGTCGCTCATCGGCGGGTAGATGTTCGCGTCGCAGCCGGCGACGTCATGGTCGAGCTCGCGCGCCAGCGCCGCGACGCCGCCCATGAAGGTTCCGCAGATTCCCAGAATATACAATTTCACAATGCTGCTCAGGCTGCCGCGGCAGCGGCGGGGCCGCCGATTGCCGCGCCGAAGCTCAATTCGGCGATGATCCAGAACAGCGCGATGAGCAGGCCGGCGGCGAACGGCAGGTTCAAGCTGTGGCGCAGGATGTGCGCGTCGACGATCAGTTTCCACACCACGATCGGCAGCGCGAGCATGCCGAGCAATGCCTGCAATGGCGTGATCGTCTCGGGCGTCGGCGGCTTGCCGCCAACGGCCAGCACGATCGGCACGCTCAGGATCGCAAACACGATGGCGCAACTGGTCAGGGCCAGCGCGGCCTGCACGAAACGGGCACGCACGCCACGCAGGTTGAGCAGCAGATACAGCACGCCGAGATTGAAGGCGAGGCCGATCAGGCCCGCGCCGAGCGCATCGCCCGGAATGGCGAGCACGCTCGCGATCGCCAGTTGCAGCAGCAGGCTCGCGGCGCACACCCAGACGAGCAGGCGCGGCGAATGCGGCATGTCCTGCGGGCCGCGGCGCAGCAGGATGACGTCGCGCAGGACGAGCAAAAACGCGGGCACGGCCCGTGCCTTCAGGCCACGGCGCGCGGCAGCACGCCGAGGATGCGCGCAAACACTTCGTCGACCGCTCCCACGCCGTTGACCGTGACGAGCTTGCCCAGGTCGGCGAAATGCCGCGCCACCGGCGCGGTCTGCACGCGGTAGACCTCCAGGCGCTTGCGCACGATCGCCGGGTCGTCGTCCGGGCGATGCTCGGCCTTGAAGCGGATTTCGCAGCGTTCGAGGATGGCGCGATCGGGCACGTCGAGTTCGATGGCAATGTCGAGCGGCTGGCCGATGCGCGCAAGCAGCGCTTCCAGCGCCGCGCACTGGGCGAGATTGCGCGGATAGCCGTCGAGGATGAATCCGCCGCGCGCATCGGGTTCGGCGACGCGTTCTTCGAGCATGCCGAGGACGATTTCGTCGGAAACGAGCTTGCCCGCCTCCATCACCACCTTGGCCTTGAGCCCGAGCGGCGTGCCGGCTTTCACCGCCGCGCGCAACAGGTCGCCGGTGGAAATGTGCGGCACCTTCAACTCGGCCTTGAGTAACGCGGCCTGGGTACCCTTGCCCGAACCGTTCGGGCCGAAGAAAACGATGCGCATGTGCCTGGAATTATTCTGCTAGCGGTGGGCAAGAGCCACCCCGACGGGCTAACCTAGCGGCGTTGTCACACTTAGTCAAACGTTGGAATCAAGCCATGAGCAGCGGAAACCTGCTGTACGCCCAGTCCGGCGGCGTCACGGCCGTGATCAATGCGACGGCCTGTGCGGTGATCCAGGCCTGCCGGCGGCGCAAGGTTGGCGTGTTCGCCGCACGCAACGGCATCATCGGCGCGCTGCGTGAGGAGTTGTTCGACCTCTCGAACCTCGACACCGCGACCATTGCCGCGTTGCGACATACGCCCGGCGGCGCATTCGGCTCCTGCCGCTTCAAGCTGAAATCGCTGGACGCCGACCGCGCGCATTACGAACGCCTGATCGCGGTGTTGCGCACCCACGACATTCGTTACTTCCTCTACAACGGCGGCAACGATTCGGCCGACACCTCACTGAAGATCGCGCAGATCGCACGCATGCTCGGCTACCCGCTCAACGTCATCGGCGTGCCGAAGACCGTGGACAACGACTTGCCGGTCACCGATTCCTGCCCCGGTTTCGGTTCGGTCGCCAAATACACCGCGGTGTCGGTGCTGGAGGCGAGCCTGGACGTGGCTTCCATGCACGAATCCTCGACCAAGGTGTTCGTGATGGAAGTGATGGGCCGCCACGCCGGCTGGATCGCAGCGGCGGCAGGACTCGCCGGCAAGCGTGCGGACGAACCGCCGCACCTGATCCTGTTTCCGGAAATTCCCTTCGACGAAACCGCATTCCTCGCGCGCGTGAAGGCAACGGTCGAGCGCGTGGGCTGGTGCACCGTCGTCGTCTCCGAGGGCGTCAAGAACGCGGACGGGAAATTCCTCGCCGAAGCCGGTACCACCGATGCCTTCGGCCACACCCAACTCGGCGGCGTGGGGCCGATGATCGCGCAGCTGGTGAAAAACAGGCTTGGCTACAAGTTCCACTGGGCCGTACCCGATTACCTGCAACGGTCGGCGCGGCACATGGCGAGCAAGGCCGACGCGGAACAAGCCTATGCCGTCGGCAAGGCCGCCGTCGAATACGCGCTCGCCGGCAAGAATGGCGTCATGCCCGTGATCAAGCGCGTATCCGGCACGCCGTTCAAATGGAAAATCGTGCCCGCGCCGCTCACCGCCATCGCCAACGTCGAGAAGAAGCTGCCGCGTGGTTTCATCAACGCAGACGGATTTGGCATCACGCCGGCCGCGCGCCGCTACCTGGAACCACTGATCCGCGGCGAAGACACGCCGCCCTACGATGCCGCGAGCGGCTTGCCGAAATATGCAAAACCCAAACTGAAGCTGGCGAAGAAGAAATTGCCGGCGTATCCGCTGGCAGACAAGTGAGTCACGACGCCGCGGAAGCCTGCTGCATGTCGGCGATCTTGCGCTGATGCGAGGCCAGGAACGGGCGCTCGACGAAGTGTTGCGAGAGCCAGCTCACGAGAAGAATCGGCGCGGTCACGACGAACACGGTGCGCAGCATGGCGAGCGGACTGCCGACGGCCAAAAACCCGAATTGCTGGGCAACCTGCAATAACGGGTAATGCCACAGATACAGGCTGTAGCTGATCAGGCCCAGCCACGCCAGCGCGCGTCCACGGAACCAGGACTGCGCCGCAGCGGCGCCGAGCATAAGAGCGCCGAATGCCGCGCCGATCCACGTGAAATGCAGCAGCAGCCAGGGCATTTGCGGTGCCAGCAGGTAATTGCCCAGACGCGTGAAGACCGCCATCCCGGCGGCGATTCCCACCATGCCAAGCAGCACGAGTCGGCGTGCCGTCTTCGCCGCCGGCGGGTTGCGCACATAGGCCATCGCAGCAAGGACGCCAAAGAAAAATTGGTCGAGCCGCGCCGGCAATTGCATGATCCAGCCGTAGTCGAAATGCCTTGCCCACTGCGGATCGAACGCCGCGCGGTAGCAGAGCAGGCGGAACGTCACGACCAGCGCCAGCACGACGAGCGTCACGAGGGATTTCCGACAGCGCGCGAGCGCGAGTGCCAGCAGCGGCAGGACCGCGTAGAAATCCCATTCGATCGGCATGGTCCAGTACACGCCGTTCAGCGTC
>DASTAL010000274.1:0-7482 GCA_035712685.1 Rudaea sp.
TCCATCGCCAGCATGGGCCTGTCGCACGCGATCGCGCGCGGCATCTACCTCGGCCTGTGGAAGAAGCACGGCGAGTTCGTGCGCACCGCCAAGAGCCGCCGCATCGGCAAGCGCCCGAATCCGTTCGCATCCGTGCAGGAAGAACTGCTGATGTTCATCGCCATCGCGCTGGCCATCTTCGGCATGCTGCACGCCGTCGGCATCAATTACCTGGAAGGCAAGCTGTGGATCGCCATCCTGTCCGCTCAGGCGATTCCGTATCTGTCGGCACTAATCGGGGCGTGGGTGGCGTGGCGGGCGGGCGAGAAGAGCGGTTAGCGGATTCCAGCCAAGCAAGGAGGAGACTCATGCGGATCATGGCTCGACTGTATGCGGTGTTGCTCGCGGCACTCGCCATCGATAGCATGGCCGCGACTAACAGCATCGATTCCCGATTCGGCACAGCAGGCGTGGTGACTCTTGGACCCGCTCCAGTAAGCGGGCTGGAAATTTTTCGGTCCTACGCGCTGGCGATACAGGCCGACGGCAAAATTCTCGTCGCTGGCCGCGGCGGAGATCCCGCATCGCCCGGCGCTGCCGTTCCCGCAATAGGCCGCCTGAATCCCGATGGCAGTTGGGATACGACATTTGCCAACAACGGCATGTTCATCTTGCCGACCGGAAGTCCGGTCGTACCCGATGGCGGGAAGTTCGACAACATAAGCTTGTTCTCGGACGGAAGTATCCTGGCATCGGGCGGAGCGAATGCGTCAGGTTCGTTCCAGTATGAGGGCTGCACCGTGCTTGCCAAGTTGACGGATTCGGGGGTGTTGGACACGGCTTTCGCGCCGGATCACAGTGGCAGCTTCTGCTTTGCGTTCGCCTTGCCTCGGATCGACACCTACTACGTCCATGCCGATGCCGTCGCGATCGACAACGACGATACGTTCTATCTGACCTCGCCTGAAACCAACCGCTTCAGCGGTGCGGTCGCGCATTTCGATCAGACCGGGGCACTGATTCCGACCTTCGGCTTCCTCGGAATCGCGCAGATACCGAGAATCTATGCGAACTTGCTCCAGCTGCTCCCGGATCGCACAGTACTGATTTCAGGCACATATTCCGAGAGCAGCACCGTGCGAAGGACTGCGAGTTCCCACCTGGACACCGTTGGCAACATCGACGGCTCTTATGGCGTCGGTGGTATGTTCGCAAACGCGCAGTCTGCGGAAGAGACCGGATCTGTTTGGGCAGCGATTGATGCGCAAGGCAGCCTTTTGATTTCCGACGATGACCTTGACTCGGGAGCCACCTATCAAAACTACCGGTTCATCCGTATCACGGCATCGGGACAGCCTGACGTCTCTTTCAATGGCAACGGACAGCAACCCGGCTATCCCGGATTTGCGCAACCAGTCGTTTCCGGCGACGCAAATGCGGATTACTTGGTGGCCGCACAACCGCTGCCCGATGGTCATATTTTCGCGGTCGGCGATGCCGGTCCACTGAGCGTCCGCGACGGTGTCAGCAACCTTGCTCTGCTGCGAATGAACAACGACGCGAGTTGGGACACTGATTTTGGCGATCCCGCTTATCCGGGATGGGCATCGATCAATCTCGGCGGCCTGACCACGTCGAGCAGCTTCGCCAGCTCGATCGCGATGGACCATTCCGGCCACATGCTCATCACCGCCAGTGTGGGTGGAGATGTGAATGGTCGTAGCTGTCTGGCGCTGATCCGGGTCGTCCCCGATCGCGTTTTCAATGACGAATTCGACACGGCTACGCCATTCCCGAGTTGTCCGTAGCAATTGAGGCTGCGTGAATCCAGCACCCGATGCGCTGCGACGCAGCGCGTGGGCGCGTCATGCTCGTCCCGCCGCATGTCGCGCAAATGCCTGCTTCAGCGGTGCGATCTTGTTTACAACGGCCAACCCTGCACCGCGCAACGCGGCCAGTGGCATCGCATCGCTGCCGAACACGCGCTGGATCGCATCGAACGCATGCGCGGACAGCGTGTTGTCGCTGCGCCGGCGGCGTTCGTAGCGGCGCAGCACGGATTCCGCGGCGAAGTCGCGCCTGGCGTCGCGCGCTTCGACCAATACGCTGCGCAATTCCCCGACATCGCGCAAGCCGAGGTTCACGCCCTGCCCGGCCAGCGGGTGCACGGCGTGTGCCGCATCGCCGATCAGGACGAAGCGCGGCGCGAGGTAGCGCTCTGCAAGCTTCATACGCAGAGGGAAAGATGCGCGCTTGGTCATCGCCGTGATGCGGCCGAGGCGGAAATCGAAGGCGGCACCGAGTTCGGCGCAGAACGCTTCGTCGTCGAGCGCAAGCAGCCGCTCGGCATCGGTTTGTGAAACCGACCAGACGATCGAACAGCGTCCATCCGCGAGCGGCAAGAAGGCGATCGTTCCACCCGGCACGAAGCGCTGCCAGGCGGTCGACTCGTGTGCGCGCTCGGTCGCGACATGCGCGACGATGGCGCGCTGGCCGTAGTCGCGGTCGCGCGAGGCGATGCCAAGCAGGCCGCGTAGCACCGAGTCGGCGCCGTCGGCCGCCACGACGAGCCGCGCGGCGACCGAAGTGTCATCGTCGAGGGTCAGCGTGCGCCGGTCGTCGGTTGCATCTGTTCCCGTGACTTTTGCCGGGCAATGCAGCGTGATTCGCGCCTCGCGCTGCAAGGCCTGCCACAGAACGGACTGAATCAGCCGATTTTCGACAATCCAGCCAAGCGCGGCGCGGCCTTCGTCCGCCGCGTCGAAGGCAAGCTGGCCCGGCGCGAGCGCATCCCACACGCGCATGCGTCGGTAAGCGTTCGCGCGTGCAGCGGCAATTTCCTTCCAGACATCCAGGCGGTCGAACAGTTCGACCGACGATGGCGCCAGCGCGACAACCCGCAGATCCACTTCGTCCTGCGCGTTCCATAATTTTGGCGCGCGCGGCTCGATCACGGCGACGTCGAAACCCTCTCTCGCCAACGCCAGCGCCAGCGCGGCGCCGACCATGCCGGCGCCGACGATGGCGACATCGTGAATGCCCCGTGCGCTCACGCCTGCCGGTCCAACGCGAGATGCGGCACGTGCCCGCGGAATCCCATGCCGCGCCGCGCGAGCGTCGCTTGCAATGGCGCGATGCGATCCAGTGCGAGCAAGCCGAAGCTGCGCAGAAGTCTCAGCGACGGCAATTCATTGGCTGTCCAACGCACCAGCGCGTCGCTGGCCGCCGCTGTACCCTCGCGGTCCTCGCGGCGGTGATCCGCGTAGTTGGCGAGTAGCGCCGCAGCGCCGGGATCGCCGGTTCGATCGACCAGCGATTCGGCCAGCGTCAGCGCATCGCGCAGGCCAAGATTGAACCCTTGGGCGCCGATCGGATGCAGGGTCTGCGCGGCGTTCCCGACCAGCACCGTGCGTGGCGCCACGATGCGCTGCGCATACATCCGCTTGAGCGGATACGACACGCGCTTGCCGAGCCGCGAAAAGCGCCCCAGGCGCCAGCCGAAGCGTTCGTGCAGAAGCGCAATGAATCCGGCATCTTCCAATGCGGCGACACTTGCGGCTTCATTCGCCGGCACCGTCAACACCACGCCAACGCGACCCTGCGTCAGCGGCAACAGCGCGACCGGGCCGGTCGCGGTGAAGCGCTCGTAAGCGCAATCCGGCGCGCGCTCGGGCATGACGGTAGCGACGAACGCAGTTTGCGCGTAGTCGGTCGCATCGCACTCGATGCCGAGGCTCGAACGCACGAAGGACTGCGTGCCGTCCGCGCCGACGAGCAGGCGCGCGCGCACGGCTTGCGCGCCATGCGCCATCGCGAGCGTCGCCGTCACGGCATCGTCGGCAACCGCCAGCGCTTGCAGTGTCGCCGGGGCGAGGCGAAGCAGCGACCGGCATGCGTCCAGTCGCGCGAGCAAACCATTGCCCAATTCGCGCGCCGGCAGCACGGCACCGAAACAATCCACGCCGTGTTTGGCCGCATCCAGCCGCACGATGCCGAATTCGCCCCGCCGGCTGACATGGATCTTGCGGATCGGCGTGGCTTTCGCGCCGCAATGTGCCCACACGCCCAGTGCCTCGAGTCCGTTCACGGTCGCGCGGGCCAGCGCCAGGTTGCGTTCGTCGTAACTCGGCTGCAGGTCGACCTTCGGCGGCGCCGCTTCGGCCAGCGCCACGCGCAAACCGGCGCCGTCCAGCGCGATGGCCAGGCTCGCGCCGACCAGGCCGCCACCGACGACGAGAATATCCACGTCTTCCATGCGGCGATGATAGCGCGAGAGTGCTAACCTGTTCGCATTCCGAACAGGGTTGTCATGGACCTCATCCTCGCCCGCCACGGCGATGTCGAAGCCGCGCCCGGCCTGTGCCTGGGCCAGACCGACGCGCCCTTGTCCGCCTCCGGATTCGGCGCCGTGCAGCAGCTGGCCGCGACCTGGACCGAAAGCGCGCCGCGTTTCTTGTTTTCCAGCGACCTGAAGCGCGCCCAGCAGGCCGCGCAGGTTTTCGCCGCGCGCTTCGCGATCGAGCCGCTGTTCGACGCGCGCCTGCGCGAGGTCGACCTCGGCGACTGGGACGGCAAGCGCTGGGACGAAGTGATGCGCAGCGACGCCGCGCGCTACGAGCACTGGTCGGCGAACTGGGTGATCCAGGAAGCGCCGGGCGGGGAGAGTTTCGCCGACGTGATCCGCCGCACCGGCGCCTGGCTGGCCTCGGTGCTGGCCTCGACGCGCGACGAGGACACGGTGCTCGCGATCGCGCATGCCGGCTCGATCCGCGCCCTGCTCTGCCACGCGCTCGGCCTGCCCGCGCAGCGCGCCTACGCGCTGCGCATCGACCACGCCCACGCCGCGCGCATCCGTACCCGCAGCGGTCAATTTGAAGTATCCTACGTCAATGCGTCGCGCTTCGAATCGGATTGAAGCGCCGCCTGTTGACGGAGTTCCACAATGTTGCAATTTCCACAAAATCACGCTATTTCGCCGCGCACCGGGGTTCTGGCCGGGATGATCGCCTTCGCCGTCGGCGTGCGCCTGCTGATCTACTTCGTGCCGGGCCTGTTTCCGTACAACTTCACCCCGGTGGAAGCGATCGCGCTGTTCGGCGGTGCCTATTTTGCCGACCGCCGCCTCGCCTTCGGCGTGCCGCTGGCGGCGATGCTGGTGGCCGACCTCGTCATCGCCACGGCGCTGCCGCGCGAGTGGATCGGCGACTGGCTCGGCACGCTACCGGCCGTGTACGGCTGCATCGCGCTCACCGTCGTCGGCGGCCTGAGCCTGTCACGCCGCATCAGCGCGTTCCGCGTGACCGGCTACGCCTTCGCCAGCGCCGTGCTGTTCTTCCTCGTCACGAATTTCGCCACGTGGCTGACCGCGCAGGTCGGTTCGGGCCAGGCCTGCACGCAAAGCCTCGCCGCCTGCTACGTCGCTGGCATCCCGTTCTTCCGCGGCACCCTGGCCGGCACGCTGGCGTGGAGCCTGCTCCTGTTCGGCGGATTCGAACTGATGCGGCGGCGCTGGAGCGTGCTCGCTACCGCCGCTGCCTGATTCAAGCGGGTGGGCAACCGCCTTTCCAGGATTTACACCAAGACCGGCGATGATGGGCGAGTAGGCGCGCTTGCGCGATGCGTTGAATCGCATCCGCGCGCGCCTGCGAGCGCCCGAGGCAGGAGCCGAGGGCCGGGTTGATTGGCGAGCGCACGAAGCGCGAGCCTAGCAACGGAGTCGCCATGGGAAACCGCCTCAGCAAAATCTACACGCGCACCGGCGACGACGGAACCACCGGTCTCGGCGACGGTTCGCGCACGCCCAAGGATTCGGCGCGCGTCAGCGCCTACGGCACGGTGGACGAACTCAACAGTGCGATCGGGATGGTGCTGGCGCAGGAGATGCCCGCATCCATTCGCGAGGCGTTGACGCAGATCCAGCACGACCTGTTCGACCTCGGCGGCGAACTGTGCATCCCCGGCATGGCGATGATCCACGACGCGGATGTGGCACGACTGGAATCCACGCTCGATGGTTTCAACGCCGACCTGCCCATGCTCAAGGAATTCATCCTGCCCGGCGGCGGCATGGCGGCGGCGTGCTGTCATTTCGCGCGCACCGTGTGTCGGCGCGCGGAGCGCGAGACCGTCACATTGTCGCGTTCGGAATCCGTGCGCCCCGAAGCGATCCATTACCTGAACCGCCTGTCGGATCTGCTGTTCGTTCTCGCGCGCGTACTCGCCCGTGCTTCCGGGCATGGCGAAGTGTTGTGGAATCATGAGCGTCGGAAACGACCCAAGGCCTGAGTGCTGCTCTACACACATCCTGCCTGCCTTGCCCACGATCCCGGCGCTGGCCATCCGGAATCGCCGGCGCGCCTGCGCGCGGTACTCGATGCGCTGGAAGACTCACGATTCGAAAACCTCGTGCGCCGCGAAGCGCCGCGCGCCACGCGCGAGCAGTTGGCGCGGGTCCATGGCCGCGAACTGATCGACGCGATCCACGCCGCGTCACCGAACGCGGGCTACGCGCAACTCGATGCGGACACCGCCATGTCGCCGGACTCGCTGGAAGCCGCCCTGCGTGCGGCTGGCGCAGCGTGCGCCGCCGTGGATGCGCTGATCGACAGCGAAGATACGCGCGCGTTCTGCGCGGTGCGTCCGCCCGGCCATCACGCCACGCGCGTTGCAGCGATGGGATTCTGCCTGTTCAACAGCATCGCGGTCGGTGCCGCGCAGGCGCTCGCGCGCGGGATCGAGCGCGTGGCGATCGTCGATTTCGACGTGCACCACGGCAACGGCACGCAGGACATATTCTGGAACGAACCGCGCGTGCTGTACGCGTCCACGCACCAATCGCCGCTGTATCCCGGCACCGGCGCGCGCGCCGAAACCGGCATCGGCAACATCGTCAACGCGCCGCTTCCGCCCGGTGCGGGATCGGCGGAATTCCGCAGCGCATTCACCGCCGCCATCGCGTCCGCATTGCGCGATTTCCGCCCGCAACTCGTGATGATCTCGGCCGGCTTCGACGCGCATCGACTGGACCCGCTGGCCAGCCTGAATTTCGACGCCGCCGATTACGCCTGGGTCACGCGCGAACTCGTCGACATCGCCCGCGAGCACGCCGCAGGACGCGTCGTATCCAGCCTGGAAGGCGGCTACAGCCTGACTGCGCTGCGCGAATGCACGGCCGCACACGTCGCCGCGCTGATGGAGAGAGTCACTCCGGTTTGAAATCCAGGGCCGCCGAATTGATGCAGTAGCGCAAGCCGGTTGGACGCGGACCATCGGGAAAAACATGGCCCAGATGCGACTCGCAACGCGCGCAGCGCACCTCGACGCGGCGCATGCCGTGGGATTCGTCGGCGTGTTCGCTCACCGCCGCTTTCGACAACGGCTGGAAATAGCTCGGCCAGCCCGTGCCGGAGTCGAACTTCGCCGCCGACGCGAACAAGTCCGCGCCACAGGCCGCACAGCGGTAGGTACCGACCTTGTGGTGATCCCAGTATTTGCCGGTGAACG
>DASTAL010000275.1:0-4976 GCA_035712685.1 Rudaea sp.
TGATCAAGCCGAGTTCGGTGCGCGCGCGTTCCTCGATCGCGCCCTTGCCGGACTTCAGGTCCTGCACTTCGGCGGACAGCGCCTCGTTGCGCTGCTTGAGTTTCAGGTTTTCGGCCTTCTGCTCGGTGATGCGCTCCTGCAGGCGCCAGACGTCGCGCATGCCGCCCTCGCCGGTCCAGAACTTTATCTGCAACGCGATCAGCAGGATGAGCAGGATGAGGGCGATGTAACGCAGCACACGCGAGCGCTCAGCGGATCAATCCTGGCACGTTCGGAAACGCCGCGCGGCCCGCGTACCTTGCCGATGCGCCGAGCGCTTCCTCGATGCGCAGCAACTGGTTGTACTTGGCCACGCGATCCGAACGGCACAGCGAACCGGTCTTGATCTGCGTCGCCGTGGTCGCCACGGCGATGTCGGCGATGGTGGTGTCCTCGGTTTCGCCGGAGCGGTGCGAGACAACGGCCGCGTAATGGGCCTTGTCCGCCATCGCGATGGTTTCCAGCGTTTCGCTCAAGGTGCCGATCTGGTTGACCTTGATCAGGATGGCATTGGCGATGCCGTCGGCAATGCCGGCGCGGAAAATCGCCGGGTTGGTGACGAAGTTGTCGTCGCCGACGAGCTGGATCTTCTTGCCGAGTTTCGCGGTCAGCGCCTTCCAGCCGTCGCGATCCTGTTCGGCGACGCCGTCCTCGATGGTGATGATCGGATATTTCGCGCACCAGCCGGCGTAGAACTCGATCAGCTCGGCGGACGACATCTTCCTGCCCTCGCCGGCCAAGTCGTACATGCCATTCTCGAAGAACTCGGAGCTGGCCGCATCCAGGCCCAGGAAAATATCCTTGCCGGCCGCATAGCCGGCCTTGGCGATGGCTTCGAGAATCGTCTCGATGGCTTGTTCGTTGGATTTGAGGTCCGGCGCGAAACCGCCTTCGTCGCCGACCGCGGTGTTCAGGCCCTTGGCCTTGAGCACGGATTTGAGCGCATGGAAGATTTCCACGCCCGCGCGCAGCGCTTCGGAAAAGCTCGGTAGGCCCACCGGCAGGATCATGAACTCCTGCATGTCCACGTTGTTGTCGGCATGCGCGCCGCCGTTGACGATGTTCATCATCGGCACGGGCAACCCGCACTGGCGTTCACCCGCCAGATATTTCCACAACGGCAGTTTTTTCGAGGCCGCCGCTGCATGCGCATTGGCGAGAGAAACACCGAGCAGCGCATTCGCGCCGAGCTTGCCCTTGTTCGGCGTACCGTCGAGGGCCATGAGCCTGGCGTCGAGGCCTTTCTGGTCCGCCGCATCAAAACCCTTCAGCGCCTGCGCGATCGCGCCATTGACGTTGGCGACAGCGTTCTTCACGCCCTTGCCGAGATAGCGTGACTTGTCGCCGTCGCGCAGTTCCACCGCCTCGCGCGTGCCGGTCGAGGCGCCCGACGGCACCGCGGCGCGGCCGAACGAACCGTCGGCCAGCGTGACTTCCGCTTCCAGCGTGGGATTTCCGCGCGAGTCGAGGATTTCGCGGGCGTGGATGGAGGTGATTTGGGTCATTGTCTATGGGCTCAGGGATTGGATTTCGCGACGCGATCCAGCGCGACCAGGGTTTCGAGCAAAGTCGCCATCTTGCCCAGCGGCCACGCATTGGGGCCATCGGACAAGGCCTTGTCCGGATCGGGATGCGTTTCCATGAACACGCCGGCCACGCCGACCGCGACCGCCGCGCGCGCAAGCACGGGCACGAACTCGCGCTGGCCGCCGGACTTTCCGTCCGCGCCGCCCGGCAACTGCACCGAGTGCGTCGCATCGAACACCACCGGACAGCCGGTATCGCGCATCACGGCGAGGCTACGCATGTCGGAGACAAGATTGTTGTAGCCGAAACTCGCGCCGCGTTCGCAGACCATGATCTGTTCGTTGCCGACGGCCTTCGCCTTGGCGGCGACATGCTTCATTTCCCACGGCGAGAGAAACTGGCCCTTCTTGATGTTCACCGGCTTGCCGGCACGCGCCACGTTCTGGATGAAGTCGGTCTGGCGGCACAGGAAGGCCGGCGTCTGCAATACATCCACGACCGCGGCGACTTCGTTCATCGGCGTGTATTCGTGCACGTCGGTAAGCACGGGCACGCCGACCTGGCGCTTCACTTCGGCAAGAATTTTCAGTCCTTCTTCCATGCCGGGTCCGCGGAAACTCGTGCCCGACGTGCGGTTGGCCTTGTCGAAACTCGATTTGAAGACGAAGGGAATGCCGAGCCGGCCGGTGATTTCCTTCAACCTGCCCGCCGTGTCGATCTGCAACTGACGCGACTCGATCACGCAGGGGCCGGCAATCAGGAACAGGGGCCTGTCGAGGCCGACCTCGAAATTACAAAGCTTCATGCCGAGGCCACTTGCGCGAGGCGCGGCGCCGTGCGCACGACTTTCTGCTCGCGCGCAGCGCGCACGAAGCCGATGAACAGCGGATGGCCGTCGCGCGGCGTCGAGGTGAATTCCGGGTGGAACTGGCACGCCACGAACCACGGATGCTGCTGCTCGGGCAGTTCCACGATCTCGACCAGCAGATCATCCATCGACTTGCCGGCGATGACCAATCCGAGGTCCTCGAATTTCTGCCGGTAGCGGTTGTTGAATTCGTAGCGGTGGCGATGGCGCTCGCGGATCACGTCCTGACCGTATAGTTGCCGGGAAATCGTGCCGGCTTTCAGGCGGCATTCCTGCGCGCCCAGGCGCATGGTGCCGCCGAGGTCGGAACTTTCGTCGCGCTTTTCCACCTCGCCCGTTCCCGTCGTCCACTCGGTGATCAGCGCGATCACCGGATCGGCGCAATGCTTGTCGTTTTCGGTCGACCCAGCCCCCGGCAAGCCGGCGATGCTGCGCGCAAAGTCGACCACGGCCGCGTGCATGCCATAGCAGATACCGAAGTAGGGAATCCTGCGTTCGCGCGCGAATTTCGCCGCGGCGATCTTGCCTTCGAAGCCGCGCTTGCCGAATCCGCCCGGCACCAGGATGCCATCGACGTCGGCCAATATTTCCGCGCCGCGCGATTCCACGTCTTCGGATTCGAGCCAGCGCAGGTTCACGCGTGTCGCCTGCTTCAGCCCGCCGTGGCGCAACGCCTCGCCGAGTGACTTGTACGCGTCCTTGTGTTCGACGTACTTGCCGATGATGGCGATGGTGACTTCGTCCCTGGGATGATCGACCGCTTCGACGGTGCGTTCCCATTCGCCCAGGTTGGCCGGCTTGGCGTCCAACTTGAGGTGCGCGACCACGATGTCGTCCAGGCCCTGCTCGTGCAGCCACAGCGGCAGCTTGTAGATGGTGTCCACGTCGACCGCACTGATGACGGCCTTTTCCGGCACGTTGGTGAACAGCGCGATCTTGCGCCGGTCGGCCTGCGGCAGCGGTTGCTCGCTGCGGCACAGCAGCACGTCCGCCTGGATGCCGAGCGCACGCAGTTCCTTGACCGAGTGTTGGGTCGGCTTGGTCTTGATCTCGCCGGCTGCCTTGATGTACGGCACCAGGGTCAGGTGCATGAACAGGGTCTTGTCGGCGCCCTGTTCGATGCGGATCTGGCGGATCGCCTCGAGGAACGGCTGCGATTCGATGTCGCCGACCGTGCCGCCGATCTCGACCAGGGCGACGTCGAAGCCGCGCGTGGCCTCATCGATGCAGCGCTTGATCTCGTCGGTGATGTGCGGAATCACCTGCACGGTGGCGCCCAGATAATCGCCGCGGCGTTCCTTGCGAATCACCGCTTCGTAGATCTTGCCCGTGGTGATCGAATTCTTGCCTGTCAGGCGCGTGCGCACGAAGCGCTCGTAGTGGCCAAGGTCGAGATCGGTTTCGGCGCCGTCGTCGGTGACGTAGACCTCGCCATGCTGGAACGGGCTCATCGTGCCCGGATCGACGTTGATGTAGGGATCGAGCTTCATCATCGTCACGCGCAGTCCGCGCGCTTCGAGGATGGACGCAAGCGACGCCGCCGCAATGCCCTTGCCGAGAGAGGACACCACGCCGCCGGTAACGAAAATCAGGGGAGTCATGCGCAGCACGCCGATGCTGGTAAAGGCGTATTCTACCGGTACGCCAACTCGGCCGCGAGTGCTTGAATTTTTCCGCCGCGACCTCGACTATCGCCGCCCCGCAAGGACGATCCCCACGAATGAGTTCCCGCTACAACGCCGCCGATATCGAAGTTCTTTCCGGCCTTGAACCCGTAAAGCGCCGCCCCGGCATGTACACCGACACCTCGCGCCCCAACCACCTGGCGCAGGAAGTCATCGACAACTCGGTCGACGAGGCCCTGGCCGGCCACGCCAAGGTCATCGACGTGGTCGTGCACACAGACGGCTCGGTCGAAGTGTCCGACGACGGCCGCGGCATGCCGGTGGACATCCATCCCGAGGAGGGCATTCCGGGCGTGGAGCTGATCATGACCCGCCTGCATGCGGGCGGAAAATTCTCGAACCGGAACTACGCGTTTTCCGGGGGTCTGCACGGCGTCGGTGTGTCGGTGGTCAATGCGTTGTCGAGCAGGGTTGAGGTGACGATCCGCCGCGACGGCCAGGTCTGGCGGATGGACTTCGCCAACGGCGATCGCGCCAGCGATCTGAAGGTTGTCGGAACGGTCGCGAAGAAGCAGACCGGCACCACCGTGCACTTCTGGCCCGATCCAAAATACTTCGATACTTCAAAGATTTCCCTACCGAAACTCAAGCACGTTCTACGCGCCAAGGCCGTGCTCTGCGCCGGCCTGACCGTGCGCCTGACCGACGAGGCCAGCGGCGAAAAAGAGGAATGGCATTACGAGGACGGCCTGCGTGACTACCTGCGCAGCATGCTGGGTGCCGCCGATTACCTGCCGGCCGACTTGTACGTCGGCGCCCTGAATCGCGAAACCGCCGCGGTCGATTTCGCCCTCGCCTGGCTGCCCGAGGGTGAACTGACGCAGGAAAGTTACGTCAATCTGATTCCCACGATCCAG
>DASTAL010000276.1:0-1861 GCA_035712685.1 Rudaea sp.
GCGCGGCGCTGGATTACGTGCTGGCGCAACCGGCGCATTGAAGTATCATCGGCATCGGCGCGTCTACGCCGCGCCAACTGGGGAAATGTGGCCCGCATCGCCGTCATTACGCACGTCTACGATAATTTTCGCGGGCGCAAGCCGCTGCTCGGCAGCCTTGCGGTGCATTGGGCCGAGGCCGGCCACGCCATCGACGTGATCGTGGGCCTGGGCGACTGGCCGGATGCCGATGTCGCCATTCTGCATGTCGATTTGTCCGTCGTTCCCGATGCCTACCGCGAAGCGGCCAAACGCTATCCGATCGTGCTCAACGGCAGCGCCACCGACATCCGCAAAACCCGCGTCAGCCGCAACCTGCTCAAACGCGGCGACGACTGGTCCGGCCCGGTTGTGGTCAAGACGGACCTGAATTACAGCGGCATTCCCGAGCGTTACGCGATGGAATGCTTCCGGCGCGATGGCAGGGCCCCGGACCTGGCGCCGGTGCCGCTCGTCAGCACGGACAGGCCGTATCCGATTCTGCGCTCGATGGCCGAGGTGCCGGACGAAGTCTGGAACAATCCCGGTCTTGTGGTCGAACGCTTTCTGCCGGAACACGATGCGCAGGGTTTCTGGATGCGCGCCTGGGTATTCTGCGGCGACCGCGAACGCTGCACGCGTTATTGCGGCACGCATCCCATCGTCAAAACCGCGAACATCATTGCGCGCGAACCGGCGCCGGTACCGGACGAGCTGCGTGCCGAACGCGAACGCCTCGGTTTCGATTATGGCAAGTTCGATTTCGTCGTCCGTGAGGGCAGGGCGATCCTGCTCGACGCCAACCGCACGCCGTCCGCGCCGCCCGCGAGTCCCGCCATCGACGCATCCAACGCGGATCTGGCCGGCGGACTCTTCGGATTGCTGGAGAAATTTTCGTGAACGAGACGCCGATTTCCACTGCGCCGCGCGATCATTTTTCGCAAATCGTTCCGAAGTGGTCGCAGTTCGGGCCGCCGCTGCGCCCCTGGCCCGACGACAGCGCGGTTGTGCAACGCGCCGCATCCGGTCTGGCTGCCGGCGCGCGGGTGGTGGTGCTCGGCCTGACGCCGGAGATCGTCGCCTGCGATTGGCCGGACGGGGTGAAGTTGTCGGCAGTCGATCACAGCCCGGCCATGATCGGGCAATTGTGGCCGCCGGCGAAGGGCCCGGCGAATTCGAACGTGATCCTCGCCGATTGGCGCGCGATGCCGGTCGAATCCGGTACGGTCGACCTGGTCGCCGGCGATGGCTGCTACGTGCTGCAAACCTGGCCGGATGGTTACGCCGCGCTGACTCGGGAAGTTTGCCGGGTACTGCGGCCCGGCGGACGCTACGTGATCCGCGTGTTCCTGCGACCGGCTGTGGCGGAGTCCATTGCCGACATCGCAGATGCGTTTTCCGCCGGCAGCATCGGCAGCGTGCACGCCATCAAGCTGCGGCTGCTCGCCGCCGTTCACGGCATCAATGGCGTGGGCAGTCGACTGGACGACGTATGGCGAGCCTGGAAAAGCATGCCGTCGCTGCCGCAGGCGTTGGCTGGACAGCGTGGCTGGACGCCGGAAGAAATCGTGGGGATCGAATCCTATGCCGGCATGGATGCGCGCTATTACCTGCCGACCCTGGACGAATTCCGCCGCAGTCTCGGGCCCGGACTGCAGGAACTGGAATGCGCCTTCGGCCGCAACGAGCTGGCAGAACGCTGCCCCACGCTGGTTCTGGCGCGCCGCGCCTAGTTCGTGCGGCCCAGACCTTGTACGGCGCTTTGCGCGGCCGCATTATTCGGTCGACTTCAGCGGACAATCCTCATGGCCACCGGCTGGGCAGGCGACAACGCAGTGCAGGA
>DASTAL010000277.1:0-1889 GCA_035712685.1 Rudaea sp.
TTGTTCGACAGCGCCATCAGGATCGCTCCGCGGCAGCGCGATTGCAGGTTTTCCTCGGTGACGTCGGGGCCACGGCCGGCAAACGCGGGCGCGAGCGCGTCGAGGAACCCGGCGAACGGCGCGGCGATGGGGATCGTGAGCATCTCCACGCCCAGCGCCTGCGCCTGCTCGGCAGCAAGGTCGTTGCTCAGGCCGGATGTGTAGCGCGACGGCAGCCGTACCGCGGTTACCTTGTCGGCGCCGAGCGCATCGACGGCGAGGGCTAACGTGAGCGCCGAATCGATGCCGCCCGATAGCCCGAGGATCACGCTCGGGAAACGATTCTTGCCGACATAGTCGGCAATGCCGCGCACGATCGCCGCGTACGCGCGCGCCTCGCGTGAGGCGTCGGCCTCGACCGGCCAATCGATCGCCTGGAACTTGCGCGCCGCGTTGTCGTACTCGGCGAGCAGCAGCGCGTCGACGAATGCCGGCGCGCGCGCGGCGACGCTTCCGTCCGCCTCGACCAGCAACGAACCGCCGTCGAAAACCAGGTCGTCCTGGCCACCGACAAGATTCAGATACGCGATCGCGACGCGATTCTCGCGTGCGCGCCGCGCCAGCAATTCCTCGCGCGCCGCCGCCTTGCCGACATCGAACGGCGAGGCATTGATGACGATGAGCAGCTCCGCGCCCCGGGCCGCCGCGCGCGCCGCGGGTTCGGGTTCCCAGATGTCCTCGCAGACCAGCCAGCCCACGCGCACGCCGGAAAAATCCGTTACCGCCGAATCGTGGCCGGGGCGGAAATAACGCTTCTCGTCGAACACCGTGTAGTTCGGCAGCGCCTGCTTGTGCGTCGTGAATTGGGTTTTTCCGCCGGCCAGCAGCGATGCTGCATTGTATACTTCGCCCATGGCGTGCGGATGGCCGACGAAGGCGGCGATGCCATCGGCCGTCCGCGACACCTCGGCCAACGCGCTCTCGCACGCGGCAAGGAAACTCGGGCGCAGCAGCAAATCCTCCGGCGGATAACCGGACAGAGTCAGTTCCGGAAACGCGACGAGTTGCGCGCCTGCATTGCGCGCCTGCCGCATCAATTCGCGTGCGCGCGCGCCGTTGTCCGCCACCGCACCGACGGGGAAATCGAACTGGGCCAGGGCAAGACGCAATGTGGCCATACGGATCCCGGAAACGAGAAGGCCGCGACAGGTCGCGGCCTTGGATTATCGCCGATTACGCTTCGTTTACTTCAGGCGAGCCGCAATGGCCTTGCCCAAATCCGCCGGCGATTTCACGGTGATCACGCCGGCCTTTTCCAGCGCGGCGAACTTGGCCGCGGCGGTGCCCTTGCCACCGGAGATGATCGCGCCCGCGTGGCCCATGCGCTTGCCCGGCGGCGCGCTGGCACCGGCGATGAACGACACCACCGGCTTGGTCACGTTTTCGGCGATGAACTCGGCGGCATCTTCCTCGGCGCTACCGCCGATCTCGCCGACCATGATGATGCCTTGCGTCTGCGCATCGCCCTGGAACAGCTTCAGGCAATCGATGAAATTCAGGCCATTGATCGGATCGCCGCCGATGCCGATGACGGTCGATTGGCCGAGTCCTTCGTTCGTGGTCTGGAACACGGCCTCGTAGGTGAGCGTTCCGGAACGCGAGACGATGCCGATCTTGCCCGGTTTGTGGATGTGACCGGGCATGATGCCGATCTTGCATTCGCCGGGCGTGATGACGCCGGGGCAATTCGGCCCGATCAGCACGGTGTCCGGATACTGCTTGAGCACGTTCTTCACGCGCAGCATGTCCAGCACCGGAATGCCTTCGGTGATGGTCACGATGACGCGGATGCCGGCGTCGGCCGCCTCGAGGATCGCGTCGGCCGCGAACGGCGGCGGCACGAAGATCAT
>DASTAL010000278.1:0-1133 GCA_035712685.1 Rudaea sp.
CCGTCCATCACGAAGCGCGGCGTTGGCTTTTTGCAGTATCCGAGCGCGCGAATTCCAGATCGCGCAGGTAGGTTGGCTCCACGCCGGTGACGTATTCGCCGTTGAAGCACGAACTGTCGAAGCGCGTGAGTTTCTCGTTGCCTTCGGCCACGGCGGCTTCCAGGTCGGCAAGATCCTGGTAGACAAGCCAGTCGGCGCCGATCAGCTCCTGCACTTGCTGCTCCGTGCGGTCGTGCGCGACCAGTTCTGCTGGCGCCGGCATGTCGATGCCATAGACGTTCGGGAAGCGCACCGGTGGCGCGGCCGAGGCAAAGTAGACTTTCTTCGCGCCGGCATCGCGCGCCATCTGGATGATCTGTTTCGACGTCGTGCCGCGCACGATGGAATCGTCGACCAGCAGCACGTTCTTGTTGCGGAATTCCAGCTCGATCGCATTCAGCTTGCGGCGCACCGATTTCACGCGCTCGCTCTGCCCCGGCATGATGAAGGTGCGGCCGATGTAGCGGTTCTTGACGAAACCTTCGCGCATCGGGATGCCGAGCGCCAGCGCCAGCGAACTCGCCGCCGTGCGCGCGGTGTCGGGAATCGGAATCACCGCGTCGATGTCGTGCTCGGGCTGCAGGCGCGCGATCTTGGCGGCAAGACGCTCACCCATGCGCAGCCGCGCCTTGTACACGGAAACGTCCTCGATCATCGAATCCGGCCGCGCCAGATACACGTATTCGAAGATGCACGGCGCGTGCGGATACCCTTCCGCGCAATGGCGGCTGTGCAGATGACCATCGTCGGTCAGCAACACCGCCTCGCCCGGCGCCACGTCACGCAGGCGCTTGAAGCCGAGGATATCGAGCGCCACCGATTCGGACGCCACCGCGTATTCCTTGCCGGCATCGGTACGGCGCTCGCCGAGCACGAGCGGACGGATGCCGTACGGGTCGCGGAACGCGACGATGCCGTAGCCGAGCAGCAGCGAGACGATCGCATAGCCGCCGCGCGCGCGCGCATGCACGCCGGCGACGGCCTTGAAAATATGATCGGGAGTGAGCGCGTGGCGTTCCTGGATCTGCAACTCGTGGGCCAGGATGTTGAGCAGGATTTCCGAATCCGAATCGGTGTTGATGTGGCGGCGGTCG
>DASTAL010000279.1:0-3859 GCA_035712685.1 Rudaea sp.
CCGCCCTCGGCGTAATTGGCTCCACGCACGTGCGCGATGCAATCGCTCACACGCACGTTCGTCAGCGACACGTTTTCCTTCGAGTAAATGCACCCGCCCGCGACACTCGCGGTATCGCTGTAGACAAATCCGTTGCGCAAGCTGACATTGGAAACGGTCAACGTTCCGCTTGTCGAAACCCCGTCGCCAGCATGCTCGAACGAACGCAAGGCCTGGATCGGCGCCGCCAGATCGGAGGCGATGGTTAGCTTGTCCATGCCCGGTCCATTGATGGTGAGCGAGTTCTGCTTGACCACGATGCTGCCGGTTTCCAGGGTGATCGTGCTCGTGCTGCAACTCGGATCGACCGGAGGCGTGAGCAAGCCGGTCATGTCGATGGTGCCGCCCTCCGGCGCGTTGAGCACGGCCTGGCGCAGGCTGCCCACACCGCTGTCCTTGCAATTGCCGACCGTGACCACGGCGTGTGCCGGCAGCGCTGTCAGAACGGCGCACGCTGCCGCAAGCCGTGTCAGACGGCCGCAATGGGATTTCTTCAAAGTACGCATGGATTTTCGCCCTGAGGATTCGATGTTTCCTACCGAGCTGAAACGCAATCGCGTACGGTTTGGGACATTCGGCAAACGCAATCCCCGCCGTGCTAGAGTCGCGCCGCGGAGGCGGCAATGGCGGACCCGATTCCACTGACAAGCTGGCTGAGGGCGGCGGCCACAGGCGATGCACAGGCCGGCAATCGCGCCTACGCCCTGGTGTACGACGAATTGCGCACGCTCGCGGCGCGACAATTGGGTCGACGGGGCGCTCAAGCCACATTGACGCCGACGGCGCTGGTCAACGAGGCGTTTCTGAAGCTGGCCGGCGGGTCGCTGGCGGCACTGAACGACCGCCGGCACTTTTTCAATCTCGCCGCGCGCGCGATGCGTCAGACCGTGATCGACTACGCGCGCGAGCGCCTCGCGCAAAAACGCGGCGGCGATCTGGTACGCACGCAGCTCGACGACGAGATGGCGGACAATGCCTGGGACGCCACACAGACGCTCGCGGCCGAACAGGCATTCGCCAAGCTCGAGCGGCAGGACGCCGAACTTGCCGAAATCCTGGGCTGGCGCGTGTTCGCGGGCCTGACCGCGCAGCAGATCGCCGAGTTACGCGGCGTGACCATGCGCACCGTGAACCGCAATCTGGCGCTGGCGCGCAAATATCTGATCCTGGCGCTGGGAGAGGCGTCATGAACGAAACGGACAAGCCGCTGTTCACCACCGGACACTGGCGCAAGTTGCGCGAGTCCATCGACCGCCTCGACGCGCTTTCCGCCGATGCGCGCGAAGCGGAACTCGAACGCATCTCCGCCGCCGATCCGGAACTCGCGCGCGCCCTGCGCGACTTCGCCGATGTGGATACGGTACCCGAGACGCTGCCGCCGATTCCGGCCGCGCGCACACCCTCAGACGCCATGCCCGCGCAGGTCGGACCTTTCCATCTACTGCGCGAGATCGGGGCCGGCGGCATGGGCGTGGTCTATCTTGCCGAACGCCAAGGTCCCGACTTCACCCAGCGCGTGGCCCTGAAACTGCTCGACGGCGGCGCCTCGCGCATGGCGCGGCTGGCTGCGCGCGAACGCAATATCCTCGCGGCGCTGGCGCATCCGAACATCACCGCGTTTGTGGATGCCGGAATGGAAAATGGCCGCGCCTGGCTGGCGATGGAATACGTCGACGGCGAACCCTTGCTCGAACACTGCGCGCGCCTGGGTCTGGACACGCGCGAACGCGTGCGCCTGTTCGACCAGATCTGCGCCGCGGTGGCGCACGCGCATGCGCAACTCGTCGTGCATCGCGATCTGAAACCGTCCAACGTACTGGTCAATCGCGACGGCACCGTCAAGCTGCTGGATTTCGGCATTGCCCTCGCGCTCGATCCCGGCGATGCGCAAACTCCGGCGACGCAGGTGTTCACGCCCGAATACGCCGCGCCCGAGCAATTGCGCGGCGAACGCGTGACCACGGCGACGGATGTCTACGCGCTCGGCTTGCTGCTGTACGAATTGTTATGCGGCAAACGTCTGCCGACGCTGGGGCACGACAACGAATGGACGACCGCCAAACTGGCGCGCTTCTCGACCAATGGAACCGGTGATGAGCGCAATACAACCGCAGACATCAGAACTCCAATACGTCTGCTGCGCGGCGACCTCGGCCGCATCGTCGCGCATGCGCTGGCGTCGGAACCCGCGCGTCGCTACCCGACGGTGACGTCATTGCGCGAAGACCTGCAGCGCTGGCTCGACCACCGCCCGCTCGGCATCGGCCGGCCGGGCCTGGCTTACGCCGCCGCGCGTTTCATGCGTCGTCACCGCGCCGCCGTCGCCGTCGCCGCGTTGTCCGTCGTCGGTCTGGTCGCGACAAGCGCCTATGCGCTATGGCAGGCACACGAGGCCCGGCTCATGGCGGCGCGCGCCGATCACGCCCGCTCGTTTCTCAACACCCTTTTCCTCAACGCGGATCCTTACAATGCCAAGCACGGCGCCGAGGACATGATCGGCTTTCTGCGCGATGCCGGACAACGCATCGACACGGAATTCGCCGATGCGCCGGAAATGGCAATCCTGCTGCGCAGTACCATCGCCAGTGCGCTGCTCCGTCTCGACCAACCCAAACCCGCGCACGAACTTTATCTGCGCAACGTCAACCAGGCGAAGGCGCTTTACGGCGCACACGCGCCGGAAGTTGGCGAGGGCCTGTCGAATCTGGCGCGGGCTTCGGAAGACAGCGGCGACATCGATGCCGCGCGCCAGCAATACGAACAGGCGTATTCGATCCTGAAAGATGCCGGGGAAGATTACGCGCGCGGTCGGGTCAGCGTCATGACCGGTTTGGGCGGCATGGCGCTGCGGCGCAGCGATTACGCGGATGCGGAGCATTGGTCGGAATTGGTGCTGCGCGAGCGCATGGCGCACGAGGGACCGCGCAGTCCCGACATCGCCATGGATTTGCAGAATCTGGCGAATGACGCGATGTACCAGGAGCATTTCGCCAAGGCCCTGTCGCTGGCCCAGCGTGCGCATGCCATGCTGGAGCAGGTACTCGGTCCCGGGCATCCGCGCAGCATCTACGTCGACAACACCCTGGGCATCGCGCAGCTGTACATGGGCCAATGCGCCGACGCCACCGCTACCATAACCAATGCCCTTGCCGTCGCACGCCGCAATCTCCCGCCCGGCGCGCACATGCTGGGCTCGGTTCTGGGAAACCTCGGGCGCGCGCAGGCCTGCGCGGGCGACGCCGCGGACGGGATCGCCAACCTGCGCCAGGCGCTGGCGATCGCCAGCGCGGCGCACGACCTGAATATCGGCACGATCGAATTGCGCCTGGGAACGATCGAACTGCAAGCGCATGACCCCGAGGCCGAAAGGACCCTCGCCGCCAGCCGCAAAGATTTGTCCGCCACGTCCTCACGTTTTCAGGATGCCAAGGCGAATCTGCTCTGGGCTGACGCGGCGTACGGCGATGTGCTCGTGGCCGATGGCAAAGCCGCCGAGGGCGAGAATCTCGCACGCGAAGCCCGCACCAGGATACAAGCCTATAAGGATTCAGACAGTTCGACGCTGGCGGAAATCGACCTTCTGCTTGCCGATATCCGATCGCGCCAGTCCGATACGATGCAGGCACACGCGTTGCGCGAGGAAGCCTTGCAGATCTTCGAGCGTGTTTACGGCGCAGACCATCCGAAAACGCGCGCGCTTGCCGCACAACTGGGCCGCACGAAAACTGGCTGAGAAGCGAACGGCGCGCGACGACCGTCAAGCGCCGCCGGGTTTCGGACGACGATTGGGTCCGAGCGTCCAGCCCGGCGGATCGCTGGC
>DASTAL010000280.1:0-1985 GCA_035712685.1 Rudaea sp.
TACCGCGAGCCGCTGCTGATGCAGGTGCTCGGCGGATTTTCCTGCGAGGAGATCGCGCGGGAACTGAACATCACGCCGGCCGCGGTGATGACGCAAGTCTTCCGCGCGCGGCAGAAACTGAAAGGCATGCTCGCCGGTGACGTGAAAGAAGCACAACTGCATGAACTGTCTTGAATTCCGCCGCGAACTGAACATCCATCCGCAGTCAAGCGACGCGGATTTCGTCTCGCACGCGCGCGCCTGCGCGCGTTGTGCGCAGGCGCAGGCGGATGCACTCGCGTTCGAGGCCTCGCTCGGCCGCGCGCTGGCGATTCCGCCGCCGCCGAACCTGGCCGAGTCCATCCTGCTCGCGCAGGCCACGCAGCAGCGCCACGACCGCCGGCGCTGGGCCAGCGGAGCTGGCTGGCTCACGCTCGCCGCGGCCGCCGTGCTCGCCGTGGGCATCGGCTGGCGCGTCACGCGTGCGCAGCCGCTTGGCGATGCGGCCGTCGCGCACATGCTCGGCGAGGAAGCGCCGGCGCTGGCTCTGACTGCACCGGTCGCCGCCGGCGACGTGCGCAAGGCGTTCGCGAAGCGCGGTATCGACCTCGCCCAGGTGCCCGCCGACATCAGCTACGTGCAGTGCTGCCCGGTAGGCCGGTTCAAGTCCGTGCACATGGTCATGCCGCGCGCGAACGGCCCGGTCACGGTGATGTACCTGGTCGACGACAACGGCGGCGCGCGTGCCGATTTCGCGCATGCCGGCTGGATCGGCCGCAGCGTGCCGATGGCGCACGGAACGCTGGTGATGATCGGCCACGATGCCAGCCAGTTCGCGCAAATCGAGCAGGAATGGCAGTCGACGCTGCAGACTGCGACGCGCATCTGAGTCGGCAACCCATTAAAATGCCCCGTTCGCGCCGCTGCGGCGTCGAATCGGAATCTGCATGACCATTCTCGTTACCGGTGCGGCCGGCTTCATCGGCGCCTATGTCGCTCGCGCACTGGTGGCGCGTGGCGAACGCGTCGTCGGTCTCGACAATTTCAACGACTACTACGATCCGCAACTCAAGCGCGATCGTGTCGCCGCGCTGTGCCCGACCCTCGACCTGCGCACGCTGGATCTCGCCGACAAGGCCGCGCTCGACGCGCTGTTCGCGCAAATCAAGCCGGATCGCGTGATCCATCTGGCCGCGCAGGCCGGCGTGCGCTATTCGCTCAAGAATCCGCACGCCTACCTGCACAGCAACCTGGCCGGCTTCCTCAACATGCTCGAAGCCTGTCGTCACGGCAGCGTGCAGCACCTGGTCTACGCCTCGTCGTCGTCGGTGTACGGACGCAACGCCGTCGCGCCGTTCGCCGAATCGCAGACCGTCGACCAGCCGCTGTCGTTGTACGCGGCGACCAAAGCCTCGAACGAACTGATGGCGCATTGCTATGCGCACCTGTACCGGCTGCGTTGCACCGGACTGCGTTTTTTCACCGTGTACGGGCCATGGGGCCGGCCGGACATGGCGCCGTTGCTGTTCTCGCGCGCCATCCTTGCCGGACGGCCGATAGAGGTATTCAACAACGGGAAAATGCGCCGCGACTTCACTCACATCGACGACATCGTTGCCGGCGTGCTCGGCGCGCTGGGACATGTGCCAGCGGATGACGGCGCGAATCCGCCGTGCGCGATCTACAACCTCGGCAACCACCATCCAGTGGAACTGGAGCATTTCATCGCCGTGATCGAGAAGGCCGCCGGCCGCCGCGCGCAGCGCATCGACAAGCCCATGCAGCCAGGCGACATGCGCGAAACCAGCGCGGATGTGGATCGTGCGCATACCGCGTTCGGCTTCGTGCCACACACGACCATCGACGCGGGCATGCCACAGGTCGTCGCTTGGTGCCGCGAATATTTCGGCGACAAGCTCTAGCGTGACACGGCATAATCGCCTGACGCGTTTTCCGGAAGTCCCGTGATGCCCCAACTGTCTGTCGTCGTGCCGGTGTTCAACGAG
>DASTAL010000281.1:0-2004 GCA_035712685.1 Rudaea sp.
GGCCGCACTCGTCGTCGAGCGTGGTGGTGTTGACGGTGCCGGGCTTGAGGCCCGTCTCGATCGCGAGCAGGCTGATCACCGCCTCGACGATGCCCGCCGCGCCCAGCGTGTGGCCGGTGAAGCCCTTGGTGGAGCTTGCGCGGGTTCGCGCGGAAAACCGCGGCAGCAATTTCGCCTCGACCTCGTCGTTCTTGGGGGTGGCGGTGCCGTGCAGGTTGATGTAATCGACCGCATCCGCACCGATGCCGGCTCGCGCCAGCGCGTCGTCCAGCGCGGACAACGCGCCGCGGCCTTCCGGATGCGGCGTCGACATGTGATGCGCGTCCGAGGATTCGCCATGGCCGAGCAGGCGCGGTGCATCCGGCGCGGCCCCCACGCGTTCCAGCAGCGCGAACGCCGCGGCTTCGCCGATCGAAATGCCATCGCGCCGCGCATCGAACGGGCGGCAACCGCGTGGGGAAACCAGTTCCAGCGAATGGAATCCGAACAACACGCTGTCGCACAGCGTGTCCACGCCGCCGACCAACGCGGCGTCGACGAGACCGAGGCGAATCAGGCGTTCCGCCGACGCGAACACTTTTGCCGACGACGAACACGCGGTCGAAATCGTCAGCGCCGGGCCGGTAATGCCCGTCGCGTCGGCGACGAACGCCGCGAGCGAGTGCGGGGTGTGGATTTCAGGCCGCTGCAGATCGGCGGGGAAGTGGCCGTGGTCAAGCCGGCGGTAGGCCTCCTCGGTGGCGCCGATGCTGGCCGTCGAGGTGCCGAGCACCAGCGCCACGCGCGAAGCTCCGTGATGCGCGACGGAAGTGGCGACGGCGTCCAGCAATCCGTCCTGCTGCAATCCCAGCCATGCGAGCCGGTTGTTGCGGCAGTCCCAGTGCGCGACGTTCGCGGGCAGCGCGACTTCTTCGATGCCGGCGACGCGTCCGATCCGGCATTCGAGCGGCGCGGTGGAGAAATCGTTGATGGCCAGGCCGCCGCGCGCATCGCGCACGGCTGCCCGATGCGCCGCAAGTCCGTGTCCGAGCGCGGAGGTCGCGCTGTACGCAGTGATGGCCAGCGGTTCGATGCGTTCCGGCACTCGATGCGTTCCGTTCGACGGGTTCGTCAGTATAAGCGTGGCGGCGTTGCCGGATTCGCATGCGGTTACACTTGCCGCCGCGGCGCATCGCCGCAGTGTTCCAAGGGAGGAAAACATGTTGCGCATGCGTATCACGAAGGTGGGGTTGCCGTTGCTGTTGGCACCGGCGTTGCTGTTGTTGATGGCGTTTCGCCAGGTACCGCTGGTCGATCCGCCGCCGATCCCCGTGCCTGCGAACGTCGATACGGCCAAAGTGGAACAGATCATCGGCAACGCGCTCACGTCGCGCAACTGGCGCATCGTCAAGCACGTGCCGGGGGAAATCGATGCGGTTTACGATCCGCGCGCGTTCAGCGTCACGATCGCAGTGCATTACGACGCGCAGAAGATCCAGATCAACTACGTCACCAGCAGCAATCTCCGCTACGAGGTGAAAAACGGTGTGCGCTACATACATACCAACTATGCAAGCTGGATCAAGAACCTGGTTACCGACATCTCGAATGGATTGATGATGGCGAAGTGACAGGCCCTGGAGCGGGCGGCACGCCGTCGCCCGCTTTTTTGGAAATACCGATGCAGCCGAACGTGGAAAAAGTCGACAGCTTCCTGCGCGATTTGCAGGATCGCCTTTGCGCGGCGCTGGAACGGGTCGATGGCGCCGCGCGCTTCGTCGAAGATGCGTGGACGCGCCCCGCCGGGGGCGGCGGCCGTACCCGCGTGCTCAAAAACGGCGCAGTGTTCGAACAGGCCGGCGTCAACTGGTCACGCGTCACGGGCAACCAGTTGCCACCCTCGGCCACCGCGCATCGGCCGCAACTTGCGGGCCGCCAATGGATCGCGACCGGCGTCTCGCTGGTGATCCATCCGAACAATCCGTATGTGCCGACCGCGCACGCCAACGTGCGCTATTTCGAGGC
>DASTAL010000282.1:0-2607 GCA_035712685.1 Rudaea sp.
GGCTCGGCGGCGGACAAGATCACACCGGCGCGCGCGGTGGGCGAGGCCTTCGTGCCCATGGATCGCAGCGCGCGCAAGGTCGACGTGGCCGTCGACGCGCCGAAGACGATGAAACCGGAGATCGACCTGCCGGTGACGGTGAAGGCGCCGGCGCTGGCCGGCAGGAAAGCGTTCGTCACCGTGTCCGCGGTCGACGTCGGCATCCTCAACATCACGCGCTTCGCGCGGCCCGATCCACTGGGCTGGTTCTTCGCGCAGCGCCGCCTCGGCGTGGACGCGTACGATCTGTACGGTCGCGTCATCGAGAGTTTCGACGGCGCGACGGCGAAGTTGCGCTATGGCGGCGACATGGCGCTGGCGGCGCTGCCGCAGGCGCGGCGCCCGACCGCGCACGTGCAGACTGTTGACCTGTTCAGCGGCGTGGTCGCGCTGGATGCGCAGGGCAACGCGACCGTCGCGCTGAAGATGCCGGACTTCAACGGCACCGTGCGCGTCACCGCGCTGGTGTTCGGCGAGAACAGTTACGGTGCGAACGACACGGAAACCATCGTGCGTGCGCCGCTGGTCGCGGAGATCTCCACGCCGCGCGTGCTCGCGCCCGGCGACAAGGCGGAAGTCACGCTCGACCTGCAGAATTTCTCCGGCGCCGCGCAGGAATTCGCGGTGAAGGTGAGCGCCGACAAATTGCTGGCGATCGCGCAGGGCGAGCGCAAGGTCAAGCTCGCCGACCAGGCCAAGACCACGCTCAATTTCCCGCTGACCGCCCAGCAAGGTTATGGCGTCGGCAAGATCGACGTGAGTGCGACATCCCTTTCAACATCGGGCGGCGGCATCAAGATCGATCGGCACTTCGATTTGCCCGTGCGTGCGGCCTGGCCGGCCGTGTTGCGCAGCAGTGCGCGATCGCTCGACAAGCTCGTGCCGATCACGCTGGGCGCCGACGCACTGGACGGCCTGCTGCCGGATTCGGTGACCGCGCGCCTGACCGTATCGAGTCTTCCGCCTCTACCGTTTGCGAGCGCGCTCGCCGGATTGCTGCAATATCCCTACGGCTGCATCGAACAGACCACGAGCAAGGCCTGGGGCAATCTGTTGCTCGACGAGAAAACCGCGGACAACCTGCATGTCGCCGGCATCGCTCCGGATCAGCGCAAGCAGCGCATCGACGCGGCGATCGGACGCATCGCCTCGATGCAGATTCCGTCGGGCAATTTCTCGATGTGGGGCGGCGACAGCTATGTGCCGACGTTCCTGACGCCCTACGTCGTCGATTTCCTCGAAAGCGCGCGCGAGGAAGGATTCGTCGTCGCCGACGATGTGCTGCAAAAGGCGCTCAAGCGACTGAACGACGACCTGCTCGCGGGCGGGCATCCGTACTACGACTACGAGCACAGCGACGCCATGCGCTTTGCCGACGAGGCGTATTCCGGCTACGTGCTCGCGCGCGTGAACCGCGCGCCGCTCGGCACCTTGCGTGCGCTGTTCGACAACGATCGTTCCAAATCGATCACCGCATTGCCGCTGGTTCACCTGGGCATCGCGCTGAAGTTGATGGGTGATCAGCCGCGCGCCGAGAAAGCCATCGCCGAGGCGTTTGCCAAGAAAGTAGACAGGCCATGGTATCTCGGCGACTACGGCTCGGATCTGCGCGACACCGCGCTGATGGTGGCGCTGTCGCACAAGTACGGCTTGGCCAAACCCGAGTACGACGCGCGCGTGTTCGACCTCGCGCGTTCGCTGACCTCGCAGCAGCGCGATGCCGACGCCGAGCAGAAGCGCTACGGCTTCCACTGGAACTGGCTGAGCACGCAGGAGCAGATCGCGATCGCACGCCTTGGCAAGGAATTGATCGGCAACGGCGACACCGTCGTCGCCGGCACGCTCGCGATCGGCGCGAAGTCGACGGAACTGTCGCCCGATCGCATCTGGAGCCGCGCCTTCGATGCCGCCGACCTGCGCGCCGGCGTGCGCATGAATCCGAGCGGCGACCTGCCCATGTACGTCAGTACTGATATCGCCGGCGTGCCGACGACCATCCCCGCGGCGGACGACCGCGCCGTCTCCGTCCGCCGTGCGTTCTATACGCTCGATGGCAAACCATGGACGCCGGCACCGCTCAAGGAAGGCGACGCGCTGATCGTGGGACTCACGGTCGAAGCCAAACAGGCCTTGCCCGACGCGCTGATCACCGACCTGTTGCCGGGCGGCCTGGAGATCGAGAACTTCAACCTGACCGATGCCAAGCAGTGGGCCGGCGTGGTGATCGACGGCATCACCCTGTCGGATCGTTCGCAGGCTGCCGAAGTGCGGCACGAAGAGTTCCGCGACGATCGCTACGTCGCCGCGCTCAAGCTCGATCAGGGCCAGGCCGCGCACGTGTTCTACCTTGTGCGCGCGGTTTCGCCGGGCACCTACCTCGTGCCGCCGCCGCTGGTCGAGGACATGTACCTCGCGCAGTCGCGCGGCATCGGCAAGAGCGAACCGGCGACACTCAAGGTGGTCGAGCCGTGAAACCTTGCCTCCCGTTCCTTGCGCGCGCCGGCGCCGAGGGAGCGGGAGGCCTGCGCGCGCGCTCATTGCGGTTGCTCAAGCGCGCAGGAATCGCCG
>DASTAL010000283.1:0-2023 GCA_035712685.1 Rudaea sp.
GCCGCGCCAGATCACTTCGGTGAACTCGAAGCCGTTGATCAGCAAGATCAGGATGATCGCCACCTGCGCGGGCGCGAGGATGGTGAGCATGGTCCAGTCGAAGGGATCCAGATAAAACGCGTAGGGCAGCGCCGCCGACCAGACCAGTAGCGACGCCGACAACTGGATCAGCACGCAGAAGAACGTCAGACCCACGGCCTTGAAGCGCATGAAATGGCGCGCGAACCAGAACATTGGCAGCAACGCGAGCAGGCAGGCGAGGCCGGCCTTCCACGGCCAGGCCGGGTCTTCGATCACCGGCCCGGTGAGCGAGAATTTCGGCGCGCGGTCCGCGCCGAACATGCCCCAGTAGGCGCCGACGCGACCTTCGAACGGTTCCTTCCACGGCTGGTCGAAGGCTTCCATCAGGTAGTAGTCGAAGCCGCGTTCGCGCGCGACGTTGAGCCACTGGCGGATGAACAGGCTTTCGTTCGCGATCGAGGCGGTCGCGCCCTTGATGCGGTCGCCGGACGAGGGCCAACCGACTTCGCCAATGACGATGTGTTTGCCCGGGAACGCGCTTTGCAATTCGTAGTAGCGCATCAGCACCTGCAGGCCGATCGCATCCTTGCGCGGATAGCCTTCCCAGTACGGCAACAGGTGCACGGTGATGAAATCCACGTGCTTGGCGAGTTGCGGATATTTCAGCCAGATGTGCCAGGGTTCGGCGGTGGACACCGGCACCTTGACCTGGGCGCGCACGCGGTCGATGTACGAGATCAGCGTGTCCACGCCCATGTCGTTGCGCAGCAGGGTTTCGTTGCCGACCATGACGCGGTCGATGTTGTCGTTCGTGCGCGCGGCATCGATCAGTGCGGAAATCTCGTCCTCATTGCGCTGCCAGCGGGAGTCGAGGTAGGTGCCGGCGAGCACCTTCAGGCCGTACTTCTTCGCGATCGCCGGAATGCCGGGGTTTTCCAGCGCGGAGTAGGTACGTATGCGGCCGGTGTAGCGCGAGAGCACCTTGAGGTCGGCGTCGACGTCGTCCAGGCCCGGGAAGATGCCCTTGTTCGGGCTCTGGTAGCGCTGGTACGGCGAGTAGTCGAAGCCGCCGATCTGGCCGCTCCAGTTGTCCGGCTGCGCGGGGCGGTTGAGCGCGGCCCACAAGGCGAAGTTCAGTCCCGCCACGAGCAGGGCGAGAAGCAACGCGCGCCAAAACGACAGCCGTGTGGCAGTGGCGGGAAGTGGGTTCAAGAAATGTCCGTGATCGGCATTGGCGGCGCGCAAGCCGGTGCAGGATAGCCGAAGCGCGCGCCCCGGCTCAATCGCGCGGCGTGCGTCGCTCGCGCCACTTGCCGATGAAGATCGGCGTGAGCGCGAGCAGTCCGATTGCCACGAGCGGACCGACCACGACCGGATCGGAAAACAGGCTCAGGTTCACTTCGTGGTTGGCGCCGATGTTCTTCGCCAGGCCCGCGCCGAGCACGGTTTCGATGCCGATCATCAGCGCGCCGCCGCCGGCCGTGGCGGCGAGGAACAGCCACAGCGGACAGCGCAGCCAGGCCAGCGCCACGGTGACGCCGCCGAACGGGAAGAACGGCACCAGGCGCAGGAAGCAGGTATAGCTGACCGGGTGCGCGAGGTAGCCGCCGCGCAATTTTTCCACCAATGCCGGCGCGCTGGCGCCCGCGTGGGTGCCGAAGGCGTGGCGGCTGGCGAGGAACAGGATCAGCGCACCGAGCGTTGCGCCCGTCGTCGAAAGGATGGTGCCCCAGGCGATGCCGAACAGCATGCCGCCGGCGAGGATCACCACGAGCACTCCGGGCACGCCGGTGGCGATGGCGAGCGTGGTCACGCCGACGTGGATCAATCCGGCACGAATCGGATGCGCCGCGATCTGCACCTGCAGGTTCGCCTGTTCGCTCGCCAGGGTTTCCGGACGAAAGCGATTCAGCACGCCGGTCGAGAGCAAGGCGATGCCGATCGCGATCAGGACGAGCAGTGGCAGGAAGGAGCGGAAGCGTCGCATGGGTTCGAAAAAAAG
>DASTAL010000284.1:0-2184 GCA_035712685.1 Rudaea sp.
GCCTGACCTTCCGGAATGCGTCGCACGCAGACCAGCAGGGCAATGGTCAGGCCGCTCAGCAGAGTCAACAACAGCATCGGGGTGGACATTTTTATTTCCTCTTTATCAAGAGGTTATCATGCATTATTCAAATATTTATCAAAAAAGCAAGCCAGCATCATGATGTGTGGTTGTTTTGGCGGAGTATTCCCGATACCGCTCCAATAGTCGCTGAACCAGTTCGCAGTCTGTACTGTGCAGGATTCGCACCAGCGCGATGGCATAAAATGAGCGGATTCGATCCTGCGGAGCCAGCCATGGCTTACCCCCAAACCCGCATGCGGCGCATGCGCCGCGATGCCTTTTCCCGCGCCCTGATGCGCGAAACGGCACTCACGCCCGCCGACCTGATCCTGCCCGTATTCGTGCGCGAAGGCCGCGGCGTGCACGAGCCGGTGGCCTCGATGCCGGGCGTGGAACGCGTTTCCATCGATCAGTTGCTGGTCCTCGGCGAGCAGGCGCGCGCGCTCGGCATCCCGGCGCTGGCGCTGTTTCCGGTCACCCCGGACAGCGCCAAGTCGCTGGATGCGCGCGAGGCGTGGAATCCGGAAGGCCTGGCCCAGCGCGCCGTGCGGGCGCTGAAGAAGTCCCTGCCGGAACTGGGCGTGATCACCGACGTGGCGCTCGATCCGTTCACCACGCACGGCCAGGACGGACTCATCGACGATTCGGGCTACGTGGTCAACGACGAAACCGTGGCGGCCCTGGTCAAGCAGGCGCTTTCGCATGCGCAGGCCGGCGCGGACATGGTCGCACCCTCGGACATGATGGACGGCCGCATCGGCGCGATCCGCCAGGCGCTGGAAGCCAAGGGCCACATCCACACGCGCATCCTCGCCTACTCGGCGAAGTACGCCTCGGGTTTCTACGGCCCGTTCCGCGACGCGGTCGGCTCGGCGGGCAACTTGGGAAAAGGCAACAAGTATACTTATCAGATGGATCCGGCGAATTCCGACGAGGCCCTGCGCGAAGTCGAGCTCGACCTCGCCGAAGGCGCGGACATGGTGATGGTCAAGCCCGCACTGCCGTACCTGGACATCGTGCGCCGGGTGAAGGAACGCTTCGGCGCGCCGACGTTCGCCTATCAGGTCAGCGGCGAATACGCGATGCTCAAGGCGGCGATCCTCAACGGCTGGCTGGACGAGCGCGCCTGCGTGCTCGAGGCGCTGACCTCCATCAAGCGTGCCGGCGCCGATGCGATCCTGACCTATTTCGCCTTGCAGGCCGCTACCTGGTTGCGCGAATGAGCGGGATGAAATTTGCCGTCTTCGGCCATCCAGTTTCGCATTCGCTGTCGCCGCGCATCCACGCCGCGTTCGGCAAACAGCTCGGCATCGCGCTGAACTACGCCGCGATCGACGCCACGCCCGAAGCCTTCGCCGCGCGACTGGATGCATTCGGCAAGGCCGGCGGCAGCGGCGCCAACATCACCTTGCCGCACAAACAGACGGTGCTGGCGCTGTGCGCGGAAATTTCCGACTTCGCGCGCCGCGTCGGCGCGGTCAACACGCTCACGCGCCGCCTCGACAACCATTGGCGCGGCGACAACACCGACGGCGTCGGGCTTGTGCGCGACATCACGCAGCGCCACGGCCTGGACTTGCGCGAACGCCGCAGCCTGATCCTCGGTGCCGGCGGCGCCGCGCGCGCGGCCGCGTTCGCCCTGCTCGACGCGGGCGTCGCGCAGCTCACCATCGTCAACCGCACGCCCGAACGCGCCGACGCGCTCGCCGATGCGATCGGCGAACCGGATCGCGTGCACACGCGCTACTGGGACGATCTCGCCAGCCTCGGCAATTTCGACCTGATCGTGAATGCCACCTCCGCCGGCCACGCGCGCGAGTCGTTGCAGCTGCCGTTTGCGCTCGTCGCGCCGCGCGCGCTGTGCTACGACCTGTCGTACGGCCTCGCCGCCAGCGCCTTCCTGGCCTGGGCGCGCGCCGCCCGAGCCGGCTACGCGCACGACGGCCTGGGCATGCTGATCGAACAGGCCGCCGAATCCTTCGCGATCTGGCACGGCCGGCGTCCGGATACCGACGCGGTCTACGCGCAACTGCGCGACGAATTGCCGCTGCACGCGAGCGACTGAGCGATGGACTGCCGGGCCGGCTGCGGCGCCTGCTGCATCGCGCCGTCGATTTCCTC
>DASTAL010000285.1:0-7252 GCA_035712685.1 Rudaea sp.
TTGCCCGCTTCGGTCAGTTCGCAGTTGCCGCCGGTTTCGGCGGCGATGTCGACGATCACGGCACCGGCCTTCATGCCCTCGACCATTGCCCGGGTGATGATGCGCGGCGCCTTGCGCCCCGGCACGGCGGCGGTGGTGACGATGACATCCACGCCCTTGATGTGCTCGGCCAGCGCAGCCTGCTGCTGGGCGCGTTCCTCGGCGGTGAGTTCGCGCGCGTAGCCGCCCGTGCCCGCGGCGCTGACGCCGAGCTCGACGTACTTGGCGCCGAGCGACTGGATCTGCTCCTTCGTCTCCGGGCGCACGTCGAAGCCTTCGACCTGCGCGCCGAGGCGCCGGGCGGTGGCGATCGCCTGCAAGCCGGCCACGCCGGCGCCGACAATCAGCACCTTCGAGGGCCGCACCGTGCCGGCAGCGGTGGTCAGCATCGGGAAGAACTTCGGACTCGCCTCGGCCGCGATCAGCACGGCCTTGTAGCCGGCGATGTTGGCCTGCGACGAGAGCACGTCCATCGCCTGCGCGCGCGTCGTGCGCGGCAGCAGTTCCATCGCGAAGCTCGTGATCTTGCGGTCGCGCAGCGCCTGGATGCGCTCGGGTTCGAGATGCGGCTGCAGGTAACCGATGGTCACGCTGCCTTCGCGCAAGCCGGCGATTTCATTCAATGACGGCGGCTGCACGGTCAGCAGCACGTCGGCTCTGGCGAGCGTACCGCGCGCGTCAGCCGCGATCTCCACGTCCTTGTACGCCGCGTCGGGGAAACTCGTCTGGCCCGCGCCGCGCTCGAACAGCATCGCCGCGCCCTTGGCCTTGTATTTTTTCGCCACATCCGGCGTCAGCGCCACGCGGCGCTCGCCAGGTGCGGATTCGCGTACCACGCCTATGGTGATTGCCATGAACCCCTCCCGATTGGCGGCACGAACGGCGATGCTAACCGAGCGTGGGCGCGATGACCATAGCGGGCGAGGCACATCGACGCGTCCGGCGCATTGACGTGCGTCAAGGAGAGCGCTGGCGTATCTTTGGGAAAATGCGCCGTCTCGTTGGAACCCCCTCATGAACAACATCGAAACCTATGACGACAAGGTCGTTCGCCTGTTCCTGTTCGCTTCGGCGGTCTGGGGCATCATCGGCATGCTGGTCGGCATGTATCTCGCCGCCGAACTGGCCTGGCCGTTCTGGAACCTCGACATTCCGTTCCTGACGTTCAGCAAGCTGCGCCCCGATCACACCTTCGGCGTGATCTTCGCGTTCGGCGGCTCGGCGCTGATGGGCACCTGCTACTACGTCGTGCAACGCACCGGCCACACGCGCCTGGCGCTGCCGCGGCTGGCCGAGTTCACGTTCTGGGGCTGGCAGCTGATCTGCGTGCTGGCGATGGTGACCATGCCGCTGGGCATGACCCAGAGCAAGGAATATGCGGAACCCGAGTGGTTCGTCGACATCCTCATCGCCGTCGTCTGGGTCAGTTTCGGCGTCGTGTTCTTCGCCACGCTGGCGCGCCGGCGCATCCGCCACATCTATGTCGCGAACTGGTATTACGGCGCCTTCATCATCGCGGTGGGCCTGCTGCACATCGTCAACAACATCGCGATTCCGGTATCGATGACCAAGTCGTATCCGGTCTATTCCGGCGCGGTCGACGCGATGGTGCAGTGGTGGTACGGCCACAACGCGGTCGCGTTTTTCCTCACCGCGGGTTTCCTCGGCATGATGTACTACTTCGTGCCGCGCCAGGCCCAGCAGCCCCTGTGGAGCTACCGTTTCTCGATCGTCAATTTCTGGGCGCTGATCTCGGTCTATATGTGGGCCGGCTCGCATCATCTGATGTACACCGCCCTGCCCGACTGGGTGCAGTCCGTGGGCATGGCATTCTCGCTGGTGCTGCTGATGCCGAGCTGGGGTTCGGCGGCCAATGGACTGTTCACCTTCAACGGATCCTGGCACCGCCTGAAAGAAGATCCTGCCGCCAAGTTCATGGTGATGGCGCTGGTGTTCTACGCCGCCGCCACGTTCGAAGGCTCGATGATGGCAATCAAGACCGTGAACTCGCTGTCGCACTACACCGACTGGACCATCGCCCACGTGCACTCCGGCTCGCTCGGCTGGGTGGCGATGATCACGATCGGTTCGCTGTACGCGATGGCGCCACGCGCGCTCGGGCGTCCGGCGATGTACTCGCGCCGCGGCATGGAAGTGCATTTCTGGCTGCACCTGACCGGCACCCTGCTCTACGTCATCGCCATGTGGACCGCCGGCGTGACCGAAGGCATGATGTGGCGCGCGACCAATCCGGATGGTGCGCTCACGTATTCCTTCCTCGACAGCCTGATCGCGATCAAGCCGCTGTACATGTTCCGCTGGTTCGGCGGCGTGCTGATCTGGCTCGGCATGTGGGTGATGGCGTGGAACCTGTGGTACACCGCTGCCGACGCGCGCAAGCCGATCATCTCGCCGATTCCGGTTCCGATACCGGAGCCCGAACCCAAACAGACGCCGGCGCCGCTGCCGGCGCAGGGTTGAGGAGCTCGCCATGGCCTACCGTCATTTCGAGTTCATCGAAAAGCACGTATGGACGCTCGGCATCCTGACCGCGATCATGGTGTCGATCGGCGGTCTCGCCGAGATCACGCCGCTGTTCATCGAGGCGAACAAGGTGCAGCCGGCCGAAGGCGTGAAACCTTATGATCCGCTGCGCCTGGCCGGGCGCGACATCTACGTGCGCGAGGGCTGCTACCTGTGCCATTCGCAGATGATTCGCGCGCTGCGCTTCGAGACCGAACGCTACGGACATTATTCGACGGCCAGCGAATCGGTTTACGACCGCCCGTTCCAGTGGGGCAGCAAGCGCACCGGTCCGGACCTGGCCCGCATCGGTGGCAAGTATTCGGACCTGTGGCAGCGCCTGCACCTGACGGATCCGCGCCAGGTCGTGCCGCAGTCGAACATGCCCGGTTATCCCTGGCTGTCGCTCGCCCTGATCGACGGCAAGGACATCCAGGCGCGCATGCGCGTGCTGCGCCTGCTCGGCGATCCGTACACTGACGCGGACATCAAGGGTGCGCCCAAGGCCGTGACCGGGAAAACCGAAATGGACGCGCTGATCGCTTATCTGCAGGGTCTGGGCATAGACAACGAACCGCAAAAACCCGCCGCCGCGCCGGCGGCGCCCGCATCCGACGGAGGCGCGCCATGAATCCGATCTGGGGTCATATCGCCGGCGCTTTCATCATCGCCATGATGATCATGTTCATCGGCATCTGGATCTGGGCCTGGCTGCCGTACCACAAGCGCACATTCGGCGATCTGGCGCGCTTGCCAATGGAAGACGAGGACGCCGCCGCCATCGCCACGGAGGACAAGCCATGAGCAACGGCTGGTCGCTATGGGTGATGTTCCTCGTGGTGTTCAACATGGGCATCACGCTGTTCCTGTTCCTGTGGGCGCCACGCGCGAAGATTCCCACCCTGCCCGACGGCACCAGCGGGCATGTCTGGGCGCACGGCGTGCTGCGCGAAGGTGTGCGCAATCTGCCGCTGTGGTGGATCCTGATGTCCGCGGCCATGTTCGTCGCCGGCTTCGTCTACCTGTTCCTGTATCCGGGATTCGGCAACCACAAGGGTTATCTCGGCTGGACCTCGCACGCTCAACTGGCGCGGGAAACCGCCACGAACGATGCCCGCCTCGACGCCGCCTTCCAGCGCTTGGACAAATACACCGTCGAGCAGCTCGCGGGCGACCGCGAAGCCCTGGCCATGGGCGAAGTGCTGTTCCGCGACAACTGCGCGGCCTGCCACGGCCGCGAGGCGCATGGCAATCCGCTGCTCGGCGCGCCGAACCTGGCCGACAACGACTGGCTCTACGGCGGCGACGGCAAGGCCATCCTGACCAGCATCCTCGACGGTCGCCGCGGCGCGATGCCGGCCTGGGGCCCGCAGTTCGGCGATGCCGGCGTGGAGAACCTCGCGAACTACGTCTTGAGCCTCTCCGGTGCATCGCACGATGCAACGAAAGCGCTTGCGGGCAAGGCGCTTTTCACGGTCTGCGCCGCCTGCCACGGGCCGGAAGGCAAGGGCAATCCCGCATTGGGCGCACCGAACCTGACCGACGCGATCTGGCTCTACGGCGGCGACCTGGAAACCGTCGAGACGACGATCCGCGAAGGCCGCGGCGGCGTCATGCCGTCGTGGCGGGCGCGCATCGGCGAGAACGATGCGCGCGTGATCGCGGCCTATGTCTATTCGCTGTCCCACGGTGATCCGACCAACACGAAATGACGCCACGCCACGCGACAATTCGCGCGCGTGGTACCGCCAGGGCATCGTCTGGCTGGGCGCCGCCGTGTTCGCGGCGTCGATCGCCGGCTGCATCTGGCTGATCGTCGTCGCCGAACGACACGCCGATCCGCCGTTGCCGATCACCGGACCGCAGATCATGAAAGTGCCGGTCGCACGGCCCGCACCGCCGAAGCCGGATCAATCGCCGTGAACGCCGGCACCTGTTGGCACTGCGGCGAACCGCTGCCGGCTGATCCGCCGCAGGCAATGGTCGCAGGCCAGGCGCGCGCCGTGTGCTGCCCCGGCTGCCGCGCCGCCGCCGAATGGATCGACAAGCTCGGCCTCGCCGACTACTACCGCCTGCGCAGCGCGGCGCCGCCGCGCGCACCCGATGCGCAAGCCGCACAGCGCAGTGCGCAAACTTGGGCGCGGCCGGAATTGTCGCGCCACGTCGTGCGTACGCTCGATGCCGGACACAACGAGGCGCTGCTGCTCGTGGACGGCATCCGTTGCGCGGCCTGCGTGTGGCTGATCGAGCGCGCTATCGGCGCGGTGGCCGGCGTGGAGTCGGTGCAGGTGAACGCGGCGGCGCGGCGCGCGCGCATCGTGTGGAATCCCGCGCAGACCGATCTTGCCGCCATCCTCGCCACGTTCGCACGCACCGGTTATGCGGCACTGCCGCTGGATGCTGCCGCACTGGACGACGCGCGCCGGCGCGAAGCGCGTGCCGCGCTCAAACGCCTCGTGGTGGCCGGATTCGGCGCGATGCAGGCGATGATGTACGCGAGTGCCCTGTACCTGGGCGCTTTCACCGCGATGGACCCGGCCACGCGCGATGCGATGCGCTGGCTCGGGCTGCTTGTGGCGACGCCGGTGGTGTTCTATTCCGCGCAGCCGTTCTTCGCGGGCGCCTTGCGCGCACTGCGCGCGCGCACGCTCGGCATGGACGTTCCCGTCGCGCTGGCGATCGCGCTGATTTATGCAGCCAGCGTCGTCGAGGCACTGCGCGGTGGCGGCGAGGTGTATTTCGATTCGGTGAGCATGTTCGTGTTTTTCCTGCTCGCCGGACGCTACCTTGAGATGCGCGCGCGCCATCGCGCCGGCAATCTTGCCGATGCCATGGCGCGCCTGGTGCCGGCCTTCGCCGACCGCCTGCGCCCAGACGCAAGCCTCGAACGCATTGGCGCGCTGGAACTGGGCATCGGCGACCGCGTGCAGGTCGCGCAGGGCGAGCGCGTGCCGGCCGACGGCGTGCTGCAAAGCGCCGCTTGCCGCGTCGACGAATCCCTGCTCAGCGGCGAATCCGCGCCGGTGAGCAAACGGCGCGGCGATCCGCTCACCGGCGGCAGCGTCGTGCTCGAAGGTCCGATCATCGCGCAGGTCATGCGGGTCGGCGCCGACACCGCACTGGCCGGCATCGCCGCCCTGGTCGCACGCGCGCAGAGCGAGCGCCCGCGCCTCGCCTGTGCCGGGGAGCGCATGGCGGCGGGTTTCGTGGCGCGCGTACTCGCACTGGCTGCGGTGTGCGCGATCGGGTGGAGCCTTGTCGACCCGTCGCGCGCGCTCACCGCCACGCTTGCCGTGCTGGTCGTCTCGTGCCCCTGCGCATTCGCCCTGGCAGTGCCGGCGGCGTTGACGCGCGCGCTGTCCGTGCTCGCCGCGCACGGCGTGTTCGTCGTACACACCGACGCCATCGAGAACCTGGCGCTGGCCACGCACGCGGTGTTCGACAAGACCGGCACGCTGACGCAGCCCGACCTCGATGTCGCCGAAGTCGATGCCGCCGATCGCGAATCCGCGCTGTCGCTCGCCGCGGCACTCGCACGCGGCAGCCATCACCCGATCGCGCAGGCGCTGACACGCGCCGCTGCAGGCCTACCCGTGGCAACCGCCACCGACGTGCGCACCGTCGCCGGCGGCGGCCTCGAAGGCAGGATCGACGGGCGCAGCTTCCGCCTCGGCCAACGCGCGTTCGCGGCAGCGGAATCCGATGGCGAAGCCGACGACGATGCGGTGATCCTCGCCGAAGACGGCACCGTCGTCGCCGCGTTCCGCCTGCGCGAACGCCTGCGCGCCGGTGCAGGCGACGCGCTGGACGCACTACGCGCCGACGGCGTGACCGTGGAACTCGCCAGCGGCGATGCGCAGGCGAAAGTCGCCGCGGTCGCGCAGCGACTGGGCATCGAAACCTGGCATGCGCGCATGAGTTCGGCCGACAAACTCGAACGTCTGCGCGCTCTGCGTATGGACGGCGCACGCGTCGTCGCGGTCGGCGACGGCATCAACGACGCGCCCGTGCTGGCCGGCGCGGATGTGGCGGTGGCCCTGGCATCGGGCGCCGAGCTCGCCCAGGCCACCGGCGACATCGTGCTCGACGGCGCGCACCTGCCGATGCTGGCACAGGCACGCGCGATCGCGCGCGAGACGCTCGGCGTGCTGCGCCAGAACCAGCGCTGGGCGCTCGCCTACAATCTTGCCGCGGTGCCGTTCGCCGCACTCGGTTTCGTGCCGCCGTGGCTGGCGGCGATCGGCATGTCGACGAGTTCGCTGGTGGTGATCCTGAATGCGCTGCGCATCGGCCGGCGTGTTCACGAATCCGGGCCGATCCCCGCCGCCGCGCACATGCGCACGGCGCCATGAACATCCCTGCATGAACATCCTCGTGATCATGATTCCGCTCTCGATCCTGCTGCTGATCGGCGCCGGCATCGCGTTCTTCTGGGCGGTGGAACACGACCAGTTCGACGACCTGGATACGCCGAAACTGCTGCCGCTGCTCGACGATCCGGCGCCTAAGGAATCCGCTCCGGCAAAAGTCGAGCGCGAGGATTCCCCGCAGTGAACGACACGCTGACCCTCGCCGCCGCGTTGCTGCTGGGCCTTGCCGCGAGCGGGCATTGCCTGGTCATGTGCGGAGGCATTTCCGCCGCGCTCGGCATCGCCACGGCCAGGCGCGCCGACGGCCGCCCGCGCCCGCT
>DASTAL010000286.1:0-4409 GCA_035712685.1 Rudaea sp.
TGATCCAGCGCCATCTCGACCATGGTCACCGCGCCTTCGACGATGCGTGTGCGCGCAGCAATTATGGCGCTGGCCTGCTGGCGCTGCAGCATTGCCTGCGCGATTTCCGGCGCGAAGGCGAGATGCGAGATGCGCGCCTCGATCACCTTGACGCCGGCGCTGGCGAGACGTTCCTGGATTTCGTTTTGCAGGTGTTCGACGATTTCCTTGCCGTGGCTGCGCAATGAGACGCCGCCGGTGTCGTGCGAATCATACGGGTAGGTTTGCGCCATCTGGCGCAGCGCGGATTCGCTCTGGATGTGCACGAAGTCTTCATAGTCGTTGACCTGGAACAGGGCTTCGGCGGTGTCGACGACTTGCCAGACGACGACGGCGGCGATCTCGATCGGATTGCCGTCCGAATCGTTGACCTTGAGCTTGCTCGACTCGAAGTTGCGCACGCGCAGGGAAACGCCGCGCTTGGAATAGAACGGATTCGCCCAGCGCGGACCGGCGTCGCGCACCGTGCCGACGTAGTTGCCGAAGAATTGCAGGACCTTGCCCTCGTTCGGCGCGACGGTGAAGAAGCCGCCGAGGCAGATCAGCAACACGATGGCGGCGAGGATGGCGACGATGATCGCCCAGACCACCTGGTTCTGGATGGAATACACGAACCACGCGCCGTCGGCGATCAGCAGCACAATGATGCCGATCAGGGCGGGAATGCCCGATGGGGCGGAATAACGGCGTTCGTTCATAACGGGCTCCGGTTGGATTGCGGAATAAAGATATCAAAAAGATATCATGATTGCAAACCAACCGACCCGTTCAGTCTCCCGAACGCAATGCCGGCAGCATGCGCCTGAGGGTATCGTCGCGTGTCACCCAGTGGTGGAAAAGTGCTACGGCAGCATGCACCATGGCCAGCCAAAACAAGGCGTTGCCGCAGGTTTCGTGCAACTCTTCGAGCTGGTGAGCGACGTCGCGGTCCGGACTGGCGCTTGCAGGCAGGGGCAAGCCGAAAAGATCCCAACTCGCGCCCTTGGTGTATTGCATGGCCATGCCGAGGATGGGCACCAGGAAGGCCAGCGCGTACAGCGCCAGATGCATCAGTTTGGCCAGCCACGCCTGCCAGATGGCGATCGGCGGCGTGATCGGCGGCGTCGCCGAGCGCAGGCGCGCGAGCAGGCGCGGCAGCATCAGCAGGATCACCGCAAACCCGAATTGGATGTGCGTCCAGGTGACGGCGGCGCGCAAATCGGACCCGCGTTGCGTATACCCGCGGGCTTCGGAGAGTGCCCAGGCGGCCACGATCAGCAGGGCGATCAGCCAGTGCAGGCGGCGCAGCCAGGGCGAATAGCGATTCGTGTTCATTGGTGTGGTTCTCCTGTCCAGAATCTGAAGAATGCCAATGTTTGTGCAAGCTGGCGTTGACCCGGGTCAATCGCTCATTTCGATTCTTGCATTGCTTCGATGCGATCGATGCGCAGGCGCCCGAGCGTATCCATGCCGGAGAAGAAGCGCCACGGGTCACCGTCGCCGGCGGACAGCGCGATATGGCCGGCGTCGAAGCCGGGCAGGGCGGCGTCGAAACTTTGCCAGTGCCCGTCGACCCACGCCTGCGCCCAGGCGTGCGGCACGAAGACGTGATCCATGCCGGCATAGCGTTCGGTGTACGCCAGACCATCGACGACGCGCGTGGGAATGCCGAGCGCGCGGCCGAGCGCGGCGAGCAGCACCGCGTGTTCGGTGCAGTCGCCTTCCGGACGCTTCGCCACTTCCAGTGCCGAGGCATAGCCGACGTTCAGATCCTTGTTGCGGATGAAGTGGCGCACGAATTCCTGCAAGGCGAGCATCTGCGCTGCCGGCGTTTTCGCGTCGCCGGCGCCTTCGCGCGCGAGCTTGCGGATTTCCGGCGCGTCGCTTTGCAGCCAGTCGTTCGGCTGCGAATCGGCGGGTGTCGGCGGCGCTTCCGAATTATTTGCTGGTGCGATGCCAATCGGCGCGATGCGCAATTCCACGCCGTTCGCGCTCGTGCGCACGCGCTGTTCGCCGGTCTGCGCGAATCGCAGTGACTCACTGCCGCTGCGTGCGCTGACCGTCAGGATCAGCCCATCGCGCAATTCGCGTGGCGGGATCGGCGCGGGCGCCTGCGCCAGTGCGTGCACGAGGATGTCGGCGCCCTGATTCGGCGCTGTGGCGCATGCCCGGGAACAGGCCAGCATGGTCAGGTCGAAACCCATCAGTGCAAGGGCCGTCTTGCGTACGTCGCCTTGCGCATCCACCCAGGATTGGCTGCTCGTGGGTGCGCCGGGCAGGTGGATGATCTGGTCGATGCGGCTGAGGATGGCACTGCCGTCAGGAAGATCCATGCGTTCGCGCGGGCCGACCGTGGAATCGACGGAAACGGCATCCAAACTGTCGACCTGGAACGCGAGCTGCGAAAAGCGCGTGCCGGGTTTCAGTCCCGCGCGCAGCTCGGCCAGGCGCTGGCCTTCGGCGAGCAGCGCGCCTTGCGGCCAATCGATGACGCGCGTGGACTTTGCACCGCCGACTTCGCTGACCACATCGAAGCGCCCATCGCTGCGGCGGGTGCCCTGCACGGTGCTGGCGATTCCGGAGATCGCCGTGTGCGAGGTGAACGCCAGCGGTTCGCCATCCATCGTTTCCGCATCGGTTTCGCCGGTGGAAAGACCCACCTTCACGCCCGCGCGGTCGAGTTCGACTTGCATCTTCTGCGTCGTGATCACGTTGCCGTCGCGGATCGCGCGCGTCGTGTGCATGTGGCCGATCTTGCGTCCGTCGAGCAGCACGCTCATCCAGATATCGTCAGCGGGCGCCGCTTGCGCAAGCACGGGCAGCAGGACGAAAAGCATGGAAAGCAGGATGCGCATGGCGGCTCGGCGTAATCGGGAGCGCCAAGCATAACCCGGCCTGCGTTCGCTACAATCCGGCATCATCCACTGCGGAACCCGCGATGCCCGACGCCAAGAGTTATGCCGTATTCCTGTTCCCGCAGGCGCTGGACGTGCTCGGCGACGCGATCAAGCCCTACCTGAGCAACGCGCCGGCGGGCCAGCACATCGTCTGCGCGAGCATCGACGCGTCCGGCGCCTACTTTGAGATGACCTTGCAGGGTGCGGATGCGAAAGGCCAGCCGGCCGAGCTTGAGCTGCGCATTCCGCACGCGATGGTGCGCCTGATCATGTCGCTGCACGATGATCATCCGTTCGGCTTCCAGGCGCGCAAGGATTGAGGCGGCGCCAGTCGCCGCCGTCGAGCAGTTCGAGCGGGGCAAAGCGCGCCTTGTAGTCCATTTTCGGATGGCGTGCGATCCAGAATCCGAGGTATACGAACGCGAGGCCGCGCTCGCGCGCCAGTTCGATCTGGCGCAGGATCGCGCAGGTGCCGAGTCCGCGCGCCGATGCGGCCGGATCGAAAAACGTGTAAACCGCCGACAATCCAGTCGCGGTGAAGTCAGTCACGGCGACGGCGAGCAGGCGCTCGCGCAGGCGCAGTTCGATGAATCGGGTAGGGCTCCACGCCGTGAACAGGAAGCGCTCGAAATCCTCGGTGGCCGGATCGTCCATGCCGCCGTCGCGGTGGCGCGCGTCGAGATAGCGCCGGTACAGTTCGAAGTATTCGTCGGTGAAAGCTGGCGGCGCGATGCGCAATTCCAGGTCGTGGTTGCGCGCCAGGCAGCGCCGCTGGCTGCGGTCGGGAACGAATTCGGCGACCGGAACGCGCGCCGGGATGCAGGCGCGGCAGCCGGGGCAGTGCGGCCGGTACACGTGGCCGCCGGCACGGCGGTAACCGTTGGCCAGTGCGGCATCGTATATTTGTGGAAGATGCGGTGAAGCCGGATCGATGACCAGGTTCTGCGCCGTGCGTTCCGCGAAATATCCGCACGGGTGCGGCAGGGTCTGGAACAGGCGGACGACGTCGGATTTCACCGTTCCAGTGTAGCGCGATGCCTCAGTAGATGCCGAGGTAGCGCAGCAGGATCAGCAGCACGATCGCACCGATCAGCGCGATGCGCAGTTTGGCCGCCAGCGACAATCCGGCGTGGGACGGCGTCCGGGTTTCGCGTGCCTGCGCCAGTTCCTCGGCGAAGCGCGTGGCCGGTGCGATGCCGATGTCGCGCAGCATGGCGCGCGCGCGCGGCTGGTCCTCGGCCTTGACGATCCATACGGCAGGCCATGCGGATGAATCCTGCTTCGCGCTGTAGCTCGGGCCCTTGTAATCGTGCCCGGCGTAGGCGCGGCGGTTGGTCACGCGCGTCTCTATGCCCGCTTCGTTGAGTAGGGTGACGATGCGCTCGACGTTCTCGATGCGCGGCGAGGAAAAGATTTGTCTCATGGCATTTCCGGCAATACGCGCAGCATGCCCTCCTGCGCGGTCGAGGCGACGAGCTTGCCGTCGCGCGTGTA
>DASTAL010000287.1:0-2950 GCA_035712685.1 Rudaea sp.
GTATGAGGAGCTGGTCGAGCACCCGGAAACCCAGATTCGCCTATTGCTGGAATTCTGCGATCTGCCGTTCGAGCCGGCCTGCCTGAATTTCCACAAAACCAAACGGCGCGTAACGACGCTCAGCGCCTCGCAGGTGCGCGAGCCGATCCGCCGCGACACCGCGCGCACGGACAAATACGGCGCCCTGCTCGATCCGCTGCGCAGGGAACTCGGCTTGCCTCCCTTCGTCGCCTAACGAGCTGCGCTATAGTTCGCGCATGGCCGATTCGCCGGCATCGCTCGAACGCATCGCGGAACTCGACCGCCGCCTCGTCGCGGCGGTGAAAGGCATCAAGCTGCTCGCCGCGCTGAGCTGGCCGGCCAGCGCGCAGGAAGCGTTCCTCGCCGGCTGGCACGCAAAGAATCCGCAATTGCCCAAAGTGGAATATGCGAAATCGGATTCCTCGCGCACGCGCGAGGAGCTCGAAGCGATTTTCCTCGCCGCCGACGCGGCGCATCCGCTCGGCGACTACCTGCGCCGCAGCGCGCAATCCTGGCGCATCGCCACCGAGCTGCTCGATGCGGCGGGCACGCAAGACGTCACCGCGCATTCGATCGATTTGTTCGGCCGGCCTAACGACCGCCTGCCCGGCGGCACGGTGTCGACGCTGGACGCCGCGCGGCATTTCATCGAACTGGCCGACGAACTCGGCGGCGAGCTCGCCGCGCACGAGGCCGACTACTGCATCCCGGCCAACCTTCTGCAGCAGGAATTGCAGCAGCGCCTCGACGCGTTCTTCGGCGCTGGCGTCGTGCGCGTGGAAACCGATCCCGACCTGATCGCCAAGGCGGCCGCGGGCGCCAGGCGCATTCGCCTGCGCTCGGCGACGTGCTTTTCCGAGTACGACAAGAACCAGTTGCTCGAGCACGAGGCGTTCGTGCATTCGCTGACCGCGCTCAACGGCCGCGCGCAACCGAGCCTCGGCTCGCTGGCCACGAATTCGCCGCGCATCACCGCCACGCAGGAAGGCCTGGCGACGTTCGCGGAACTCATGTCCGGTTCCATCGACATCGGCCGCATGAAACGCATTTCCCTGCGCATCCTCGCGATCGACAAGGCGCTGCATGGGGCGGATTTCATCGACGTGTTCAAGTTCTTCCTCGCGTCCGGCCAGACCGAGGCCGACAGTTTTACTTCGGCCGCGCGCGTGTTCCGTGGCGCGCCGCTCACGGGCGGCAGCGCGTTCACCAAGGACGCGGTGTACCTGCACGGGTTGCTGTCCGTACACACGTTCTTCCGCTGGGCGCTGAAGAACAAGAAGCTGCAATGGTGCCGCAACCTGTTCGCCGGCAAGATGGCGCTGCACGACGTGATCGCGCTCGCGCCCTGGTTCGAGTCCGGCTACATCGCGCCGCCGAAGTACCTGCCGCCGTGGATGCAGCGCACGAACGGCTTGGCCGGTGCACTCGCGTTTTCGCTGTTCGCGAATCGAATCCGGCTGGACAAGGTGGAAACGGAAGATCTCGTGCTCGGCGTCTGATCGGGAGAAACGAACATGCAAGCACACATGTTTTTTGCGGCGCTGCTGCTCGCGTTCGGCAGCAGCGCCGCGCCGGCGGCGGAAACGGACGCGCAGCGCGTCGAGGCGGTGCTGCCGCAAATCGTCGCCTGGCGCCGCGACATCCACCAACATCCGGAATTGTCCAACCGCGAAGTGCGCACGTCGAAGATCGTCGCCGATGAATTGAAAAAGTTAGGCTACACGGTGCGCACGGGTCTCGCGCACACCGGTGTGACCGGCGTGCTGGCCGGCGGCAGGCCGGGGCCGAAGCTCGCGATCCGCGCCGACATGGACGCGCTGCCGGTGACCGAGCAGGACGACTTGCCGTTCGCCTCGAAGGCGACGGGCGAATACCTCGGCAAGACGGTCGGCGTCATGCACGCCTGCGGGCACGATGCGCACACTGCGATGTTGCTGGGGCTGGCGGAGATTTTCGCCGGCATGAAAAAAGATCTGCCCGGCCAGGTCATGCTGATCTTCCAGCCCGCCGAGGAAGGCGTGCCCCAGGGCGAGACCGGCGGCGCGGCGCAGATGGTCAAGGACGGCGTGTTCGCGGATTTCCATCCCGACGCGGTATTCGGCATGCACGTGGTCAGCACGATGAACGTCGGCATGGTCGGGGTGCGCGCAGGCGGCGCGATGGCCAGTTCCGACACCTTCCGCATCGTCGTGCACGGCCGCCAGAGCCACGGCGCGATGCCGTGGAAGGGCGTCGATCCGATCGTGACGGCGGCGGAGATCGTCACCGATGCGCAGACCATCGTCAGCCGCCAGCTCGACATCAGCGCGGATCCAGCGGTGGTCACGTTCGGCATCTTCAACGGCGGTTCGCGCTTCAACATCGTGCCCGATTCGGCCGAGCTGCAGGGCACCGTGCGCACGTTCGACGAGGGCATGCGCAAGCAGGCGCTGGCATCGCTGAGCAACATCGCCGAGCACGTCGCCGCCGCGAACGGGGCGAGCGTGGATACGCAGATTCCGCTGTCGGCCGACAGCAGCAACCCGGTCAATTACAACGACCCGGCGCTGACCGCGCGCGTGCGCGCCAGTCTGGAAAAGGCGCTCGGCAAGGACCATGTGGTCGAGTCGCCGCGCTGGACGGCGTCGGAGGACTTCCCCTACTTCGCGCGCGGCGCGAAGGCGCCATCGGTATACTTTTTCGTGGGCGCCACGCCGCAGGGACAGGATGCCGCGACCGCGCCGACCAACCATTCGCCGAAGTTCTTCCTCGACGAGGGCGCACTGAAAGTCGGCAGCGAAGCCATGCTGCAGGCGGCGCTGGATTATCTCGGGTATCCGCCTGCCGATTGACGCAACGCACGCTGTGCTAAGCTCGCAAACCCGCATCGGATGCGGGATTGCGAGCGTTATGCCATGTCCACCGCCGACGACCTGAAGCAAGCCGCCCT
>DASTAL010000288.1:0-5324 GCA_035712685.1 Rudaea sp.
TCGATCAGGCGGCCGGGCGTGGCCACGAGCACGTCGACGCCGCGGCGCAGCGCGTCCATCTGCGGACCCATGCTCACACCGCCGAAGATCGTGGTGCTGAACACGCGCAGGTGCTTGGCGTAGCCGCGCAGGCTTTCGTGCACCTGAGCGGCGAGTTCGCGCGTGGGCGCGAGCACGAGTGCGCGCGGACGGCGTTTCGCGGACGTCGGCGCGGGATTCTCGACAAAGAGGCGCTGCAACAGCGGCAGGGCAAACGCTGCGGTCTTGCCGGTACCGGTTTGCGCGCCGGCGAGCAGGTCGCGGCCGGACAGCGCGGCCGGAATTGCGGCAGCCTGGATGGGGGTGGGCTCGGCGTAGCCTTGTTCGGCGAGCGCGCGCAGCAAGGCGGGCGCAAGCCCGAGGGTTTCAAAACTCATGTTGGAAGCTCCAAATAGGCAAACGCCGGCGGCGCTTGCGATGAATCCCGGAGCGTTCCCGTTGAACCGCGCCGCAGGCATAAAGCCTAGCTGTCCGTCATGGACAATTCGGATGGGCGTCGGGCCGAGTGGTGCAGGCTTGGCAGTCGCGGAACGCGGTGCCGGAGGCCGGAGGGAAAAACGGAGGGTCGACGCTGTTTGCCGGCCGATGCTGGCCGAAAACGTGGCGCAGTATACATGGCCTCAAGACGGATTGCACGCCCGCATTGACGCTAACGGCGTCAGCCCCTAGCCTCGCAGGGCTTGTTTGCGAAGGGGATGACGATGCAATTTCTGTCCGTGTTGCGGGAATTGAACAGCGAACAGCGCCATGTCGTGGCCGCGAGTTTCCTCGGCTGGACGCTGGATGCGTTCGACTATTTCCTGCTCGTGTTCGTGATCCCGGAACTTGCGCGCGAGTTCGGGGCGAGCATCACGGAAATCGGATTTTCGCTCACCCTCACCCTGGCCATGCGCCCGCTGGGTGCGCTGATCTTCGGGCGCCTCGCCGACCGTTTCGGGCGACGCCCGGTCCTGATGCTCGACGTGATCCTGTTCGCCGTATTCGAGGCGGCCTCCGCTCTGGCGCCGTCGCTCGCCGTTTTGCTCGTGGTGCGCGCCCTGTTCGGCATTGCCATGGGCGGCGAGTGGGGCATCGGCGCGTCGCTGGCGATGGAGTCGATTCCGGCCAAGTCGCGCGGCCTCGTTTCCGGGTTGCTGCAGCAAGGCTATCCGGTGGGCTATCTGCTCGGCGCGCTGGTTTACTGGCTGGCCTTCGACCACATCGGCTGGCGCGGCATGTTCGCACTCGGCATCCTGCCGGCGTTGCTGGTGCTTTATATCCGTCGTCGCGTGCCCGAATCGCCGGTGTGGGCATCGGGCAGTGGCGGCAACGCCAGGGGGAGCAGCTTCGTCGCGCAAATGCGCGGGCACTGGCGATTGTTCGCCTATCTGGTCGTGCTGATGGCGATGTTCAACATGTTCAGCCACGGATCGCAGGACCTTTATCCGACTTTCCTGAAGCAGCAGATGCACTTCGACACGCGCGCCGTGAGCGTTCTCACCATCGTACTCAACCTCGGCGCCATCGTCGGCGGATTGTTTTTCGGCGCGTGGTCCGAGCGTATCGGCCGGCGCCGCGCGATCGTCGTCGCGGCCTTGCTGGCGCTGCCGATGATTCCGTTGTGGGCCTACGGCGGCTCGGTGGTGCTGCTCGGCATTGGCGTATTCTTGTTGCAGGTGATGGTGCAGGGCGCCTGGGGCGTCGTGCCGGTGCATCTGAACGAATTGTCGCCGGACGGCGTGCGCGGAACCTTGCCGGGATTCGCCTACCAGGGCGGCAACCTGATCGCGGCATTCACCTCGCCGTTCATGGCCTGGCTCGCGGCCCGGCATGGCGGCGATTTCGCATTCGCGATGGCGGGTTTCATCGCCGTCGTTGCCGTGGCGCTGGCACTGGTCACCCGGTTCGGGCCGGAAGCGCGCGGCAAGATCTTCGATTGAGGCAGGACGATACCGATGGAAACCACCCAGCTGCTGCGTTCGATCCCGCTGTTCGACGCGCTCGACGACGACGACCTGAAGGCGTTGTCGGAAAATTACCTGAACGAACGCCGTTTCCCCGCCGGCACGCAGATCTTCGCCCAGGGCGACGCCGGCGACGCGATGTACATCGTCGTCAGCGGCGACGTGAACATCTTCCTGCCCGGCGAGGACTCGCACCGCATTTCACTGGAGGACCTGAGCCGGGGCCAGTTCTTCGGCGAGCTGGCGGTGTTCGACGAGAAACCGCGCAGCGCGAGCGCGCTGGCCACGACCGATTGCGTGTTGCTGGAACTTGCGCACCGCACGCTTGGCGATTACCTGGAGCAACGCCCGCGTGCGGCACTGGCGATCCTGCGCACGCTCAGCGGGCGCCTGCGCGACACGAACATGCTGTTGTCCGCGCGCGCCGCGGTCAACGTCGACGCGGAATTCGAGAAGCATATTTCCTGGAGCGACCGCCTTGCCGACAAGGTCGCCGAACTCAACGGCAGCTGGAAATTCATCATTTTCCTCGTCGCGCTTACGGCCGTCTGGTGCCTGGGCAACAGCGAAATGATGGGCAGTCCGCCGGACCCGTATCCCTACCAGTTCTTCAACCTCGCGCTCGGCATCCTGGTCAGCTTGCAGGGCCCGTTGATCGTGATGAGCCAGAATCGGCAGGCGCTCAAGGATCGCGCGCGCGCCGAAACGGATTACAACGTCAACATGAAGAACGAGGTGAACATCGAAACCCTGCTGCGCGAGCTGGCCGAATTCCGCGAAGAGATGACGGCGCAACGCAGCGCGCGCAACAACGGCACAAATTGATCGGCATGCGCTAGAATTCGCCGCGACAGGCGATCGGCGACCAGGGGTGCCGGCATTCTCGTCGACACCTTTGTCCATTCTGGTTCGTGATGACTACGGATAATTCCGGGAGCAGTCCCGATCATTCCTGGCGCTTGCGGTTCGAAGATCGAACCGGCTATCTGTATGCGGAAGTCACCGGTCCCGAGGATTCGCTCGCGATCACCATGGCCTACTGGCAAGAAATTGCGGCCGAATGCTCGCGTCGCAATGCCGTGCGCCTGCTGGTCTGCGACCGCTTGCGCGGCGAGCCGGCCACGCCGGACGAATTCCGGCAACTGGCCCAGGCCTTTCTCGGCATGGGATTGGAGCGCGTGCGCATCGCTTTTCACGAGCCGGTCGTCGATCATCTGCGCGACGTCGAGCACGGCGAGTTGGCGATGCGCGAGGCTGGGCTTACCCTGCGCGTGTTCGGCAGCGAACGCGAGGCGGAAATCTGGTTGCGTTACGGGGCGGCTTGAGCGGAGGCGGAAGATGAAAAAAACGGCGTTTTCGATATTTGTCGCTTTGCTGTTGCCTTGCGTGGCGGCTGTGGCCGCGGCGCCCGTCGCGGCGGCGGATTCGGGCGATCGTGCCGAGATCCGCGCATTGCGCCAGCAAGTCGAAGAACTGAAGAAATCCGCTTATCACCCGGAACTGGGTGAGCAGATGCTGATCCTGCAGATTCGCCATGCGCGACTGTGGTTCGCCGGCGAAGCCGGCAACTGGAACCTCGCCACGTTCGAGGTGCAGGAATTGCAGGAGGCGTTCGACGCCGTCGTCGTGCACAATCCCGACGACGCCAACCTGCAGCCGGAACGCCTCGCCGACGTGCTGCCAGCCATGACACGCGAACCGATTGCCGCTTTGCGCAAGGCCGTGGACAGCAAGAGCAAGGCCGCCTTCGAGAAGGCCTACGACGGGTTGTCGGCGGCGTGCACCGGCTGCCATCGCGTCGCCGGCAACGACATGCTGGTCATCCAGCGACCGAAGACGCCGCTGCTCGACAATTTGCGCGTCGCGCCGACCAAGTAAGCGGCGGTCACTGCAAGACGCGCTTGGCGCCGCCGTAGTGCTCGCGCCAGTACGACGCGTCCAGGTAATCCAGGCGCACCGTGCCGCCCTCGTTCGGCGCATGCACGAACCGACCCTTGCCGACGTAGATGCCGACATGGCCGATGTGGCGCCCGTGCGTGCGGAAGAACACGATATCGCCGGATTCGAGTGCGTCGCGCGGCACGCTGGGCGCATCCATGCGGCTGATCTCTTCGGCCGTGCGCGGCAGTTCGATGCCGGCGACGTTGCGGTACACATAGTCGACGAGGCCGCTGCAATCGAAACCGCCACGCGGCGTGTTGCCGCCGTAGCGGTAGGGCGTGCCGACCAGTCCGATCGCGCGGAACAGGATGTCGTTCGGATTCGCGCCGTGCGTCCCGGTCGGATAGGCGACGCGCCCCGCCGGTTTCGTGGCGCGGCTACCGCATCCGGACAAGCCGGTCGCGATGCCCGCGAGCAGGCAGCAACACAGGAACCGCCGAATGCGCATGGCCGCACACTCGGCCATGCCGGGCGCGTTTGTCAATGCAGGGCATGCGGGACGCGCGCAAAACGGTTACGATGCAGCGTTTGCGAGGATCGCCATGCAAGCCGGAAAAGACAAAATCGTCAGCATTCATTACCGTGTCAGCGAAGACCAGGGCGAGGAGATAGAGACCTCGCACGGACGCGCGCCGATGGCCTTCCTGTTCGGCCACGGCAACATCATTCCCGGCCTGGAGCAAGCCATTGCCGGACGTGCCGTCGGCGATGCCTTCGATGCGGTGATCGAACCGGAGCAGGGTTATGGCAAGCGCCGCGAGGATTTCGTGCAGCGCGTGCCGAAGAAGTATTTCCGCGATGGCGAGCACCTGAAGCCTGGCATGTCGACGACGCTCAGCACCCGCGATGGTCTGCGTTCCGTCACCGTGCTCAAGATCGGATCGAGCGTGGTCGACGTCGACCTGAACCATCCGCTGGCCGGCAAGACCCTGCGTTTCGCGGTCGAAATCGTCGATGTGCGCGACGCGAGCGAAGAAGAACTGGCGCACGGTCATGCGCACGGACCGGAAGGCCACCATCACTGATCCACCTCCACTGCCGATGAGGCTGTGTAAAACCATCGTGAGCGCAGCAGGTTTTTCGTGGGCTCCAAAAGAGGAAGGGCTCGGTTTGCACCAAGCCCTTCCGGACTCCCCTTGCGATTCGGTATGGCGTTACGCGGCGTTGCTCACCAGCGTCAGTTTCGGGCGCGCCGGCAGCGTGGCGGCAGCCATGAGCGGAGCGCTGACGGCCGCGGCCAATCCGGCCTGGGTATCCAGAACGCTCGCTTCGAAGCGGGCGAGGCGTTCCTCGGCGGCTTCGGAGACGGCCGCGGAAACGGCCCCCTGTTCCAGCAACTGCTTGACCATGGCGCGGTGATGCTCGCTGAAGTCCACGTCCTTGAGCGCTTCTTCCAGCGCG
>DASTAL010000289.1:0-12353 GCA_035712685.1 Rudaea sp.
ACCACCCTTGGCGATCACTGTTCGCAGCGCGCTGATCGGGCTACCCCCGTTGCAGCCCGACCCGGAACCGGTGCAGTCGAGCAGTTCCTGCGGGGAGAGGGTCAGCAGCGTTCCATTTCGAATGGCGTGGTCGCTTTCCACGAGCTCCGCGATGCCAAACGCCCAGCTCGCGTCGCAGTTTCCTTCATTTTTGACCGGAGTTACCGCTCCGTGGACCCGCCAGTCTTGGTCGCCGGGATTACCGGTGAGTGCAGGCAAGACATGCAGCCTATCGTAGTCGGTCGTATCGACTACGGCGCTCGCGCTAAACGCTGTTCCCGCAAGCAACGCGGCGATGAGGAACCGGGTGGCATTGGCCATGGGTCATCCCTTTACAAAATTGCGCCGTTCGTATCGTGGCTGGGACGACGGTGCGTTTGTCTCGACTTACAGACCGATCATACTCCGGCCCTGCCTTAACGAATTGACACAAGAGCCAGCCAAGGCATCGCCTCGGGTGAAGGCTCAATCGCGCAGGATATGCCGCGCCAGTTTCTGCAGCGCCGGTTTGTCGACGAGTTCGAGTTCGCGGCCGACGACGCGGATCAGGTTCTGATCCTGGAAACGGCGCAACACGCGGCTGACGGTTTCGGCGGCCAGGCGCAGGTAGTTGGCGATGTCCGCACGCGGCATCACGAGGCGATACGCATTCGGCGCGAAGCCGCGCGCGGCGTAGCGGCTGGCGAGATCGAGCAGGAAGGCGGCGAGGCGCTCGTCGGCGGTGTGGTCGCCGGAGAAGCGGCTGGACTTGCCGATGTCGGCGCTGAGCAGGTCGAACAGGCGCTGCTGCACGTCGGGAATCTTCGCGGCGAGTGTGGACAGCGCTGGAAACGAGAAGCGGCACACGAACACCGTGTCCAGCGCGACCGCGTCGCAGGGATACTTGGCCGGATGGATGGCATCGAGCCCGATCATTTCGCCGGGCAAATGGAAACCGAGCACTTGCTCGTGGCCCTCGTCGTCAAGCTGGCGCGTCTTGACCATGCCCGCGCGCACCGCGTACAGCGCGCCGAAACGTTCGCCGCTGCGGAAGATGTGGTCGCCGGTGTGGAACGGGCCGACGTGTTCGACCAGCATGTGCAGATCGTTCAGCGCCGATTTGTTCAAACCCGCCGGCAGGCACACCGAGCCGAAGGCGCAGGTGGAACAGAAATGGACCGTGTCGCCATCGTCGGCGATCGGATTGAACGGCGGCAGCTTGCCGGGTTGGTTGAGTTGCGTCATGCGTGCGTTCCGCCCGGAGCGGAACGCCGGGCTACAAGGCTCGTGAATAGCGTACCGCAGGCGTGGCCTCGCGCGCGAGGTAGGCGTCGAAACACATGGCGATGTGGCGCAGCAGATAGCGCCCGCGCGCCGTGACCTGCAAGGATTCCGGGGCGATCTCGACGAGGTCGTCGCGCGCGAGCTTGCGCAAGCGGCGCAGTTCGGCATCGAAATACAGCTGGAAATCGACATTGTGGCGCGCCTCGAACGCGGCGATGTCGAGGCGGCCCTGGCACATCAGCAGGCCGATCGCGTCGGCGCGGATGACGTCATCGTCGTTCAGCTCGAGGCCACGTGCCACGGGCAGGCGGCCGGCATCGAGCGCGGCGTAGTAGCTCGGCAAGTCGTGCGCGTTCTGGCTGTAGCTGGCGCCGATGTGCGAGATCGCGCTCATGCCGAGGCCGATCAGGTCGCAGCCGCCGTGCGTGGAATAGCCCTGGAAATTGCGCTGCAGGGTGCCTGCGTCCTGTGCGCGCGCGAGCTCGTCGTCGGCGCGGGCGAAATGGTCCATGCCGATGTAGCGGTAGCCGGCGTCGGTGAGTTTTTCCACGGTCAGGCCGAGCAGGCGCAGGCGCGTGGCGGCGTCGGGAAGGTCGGCGGCGTGGATCTGGCGTTGCGCCTTGAAGCGCTGCGGCAGGTGCGCGTAGGCGTAAGCGGCGACGCGGTCCGGCGCCAGCGAGATCACTTCGTCCAGGGTACGCGCGAAACCGGCCAAGGTCTGCTTCGGCAGGCCGTAGATCAGGTCGACGCTGGCGGAACGAAAGCCCGACTCGCGCGCGGCATCGAGTACGGCGCGCGTCTGCGCCACGCTCTGGATGCGATTGACCGCCGCCTGCACCTCGGGATCGAAATCCTGGATGCCGACCGAGACGCGGTTGAAGCCGAGCGGCGCCAACGCGCGCACGTAATCCGCGTCGCAGAAGCGCGGATCCAGTTCGATGCCGAATTCCCGTTTGGGATCGCGACTGAAAGAGAAATGCTGGGCGAGCGTTTCCAGCAGTTCGGCCATCTGCGCGCGATCCAGGAAATTCGGCGTGCCGCCGCCGAAGTGCAGCTGCAATACCGGGCGGTCGCGGTCGAACAGCGGCGCGATGAGCTCGATCTCGCGGTGCAGGCGCTGCAGGTAGATCGGCGAACGGCCCGTGTCGCGCGTGATGATGCGCGTGCAGCCGCAGTAGAAGCACGGGCTCAGGCAGAACGGCACGTGCACGTACACCGACAGCGGCCGTGGAATCGGATCCTCGTTGGAGGCGTGTGCCGCGGCGCGAAGTTGGGTCTCGCCGAAACCGGGGTGGAACTGCGGTGCGGCAGGATACGAGGTATAGCGCGGCCCGTTCACGTCGTAACGCGCGATCAGGCCGGGATCGAAGGTGGCGACGGTTTGCATGCGGCGATGGTGCGTGCATCGCGTGCCGTACGCATTGATCCGCGTCAAGCTCCCGGCGCGGTTTGCCGGTAGATGCGGGCGGATTCCGCGCCGAAGCAGCAGAAGGTCACGCGCGTTGCAGGCGCGATCGAGGCCTGCCAGGCGCGTACTTCGCGCACCGCAACGACTGCGGCGGCCTCGAGCGGATAGCCGTAGACGCCGCAGCTGATCGCGGGGAAGGCGACGCTGCGCAGGCCGTTGGCCAGCGCCAGGCGCAGCGATTCGCGATAGCACGAAGCCAGCAGTTCGGCCTCTCCGCGCGCGCCACCATGCCAGACCGGGCCAACCGTGTGGATCACGTACCGCGCCGCCAGATCGAATCCGGGCGTGATCCGCGCCTGACCGGTCGGGCAGCGCACGTCGGGACGAACCTGGGCCAGCTCGCGGCAGGCGGCGAGCAGGCGAGGGCCCGCGGCGCGGTGGATCGCGCCGTCGACGCCGCCGCCGCCCAGCAGGGTCTCGTTGGCGGCGTTGACGAGGGCGTCAACCGCCAATTCCGTGATGTCGCCCTCGATGATCTCTATGCCGGACATGCGTATTTCCCAGCCGGGCCAGGGACTTGGCGATTATCCGTCGCCCGGCTTGAAAAATAATTGCCTAGGACATAATATAAGTGGCAATTATGAAACCGGCAGATAAAATCACGTTCGGCGTGCTCGTCACCGATGTCACCCGCCTGTTGCGCAAGCACTTCGACCGCCGCGCGGTGCGTTTCCAGATGACCCGCGCGCAATGGCGCGCGCTCAAGCGCCTGTCCCACAACGAGGGCATGCGCCAGAACGAGTTGGCCGAGCAACTGGAGATGGAACCGATCGCCATCGGCCGCGTCATCGACCGCCTGCAGAAGGGCGGATTCGTCGAGCGCCGCGCCGATCCCGCCGATCGCCGCGCCTGGCGCCTGCACCTGACGCCGCGCGCGCACGGGGTGGTCGACGACATGGAACAGATTTCCTCCGAACTCTTCCGCCAGGCCCAGCGCGGGATTTCCGCCGCCGACATGAAGGCGATGATGGCTATGCTGACGCGGATGAAGGACAACCTGAACGCGCTGGATGAATCCGGCGCCTGATTTTTGCAGGGCGTTGAAGATCGCCCTGCGAACGCGGGTCACGGACGACCCGCCGCAGATCGAGCATGGCTAGTGCTTGATCTGGCGTAGCCGAGTCCGGACCTGAGCCGGAGTCGGCGCGTTGAAAAGTGCAGGACAGCACTTTTACAACAACCTGTTAGGGAACGAACATGACCGACAAGCAATATGGAGCGCCCGCCACGGACGCGCCGCCCCCGGCAAAGCGCAAGCGCCGCAACACCGTGCTGTGGATCCTCGGCCCGGCGCTGGTGGCGATCGTCGGCGGCTGGATGTACGTGACCTCCGGGCGCTATGTCTCCACCGACAACGCCTACGTGCAGGCCGATCGGGCGACCATCGCGCCGCAGGTCGCCGGTCGCGTGGTCGAGGTCGACGTGCGCGAGAACCAGGCGGTGAAGAAGGGCGACGTGCTGTTCCGCATCGATGCCGAACCGTTGCAGATCGCGGTGGCGCGGGCGCAGGCGCAGATGGAAGGCATCACCAGCCTGCTCGACGCGGCGCGCGCGGGATTCCGTTCCGCGCAGGCGAACGTGCGCTCGGCCGAGGAGGCGCTGCGCGTGAACGAAGCGCAGTACAAGCGCATGCAGGAGCTGCGGCGCAAGGGCCTGGTCGCGCAGAAGGACGTGGACGACGCGGCCAACAATCTCGCCGACGCGCGCGGCAAGCGCGACGCCGACATCGCTGCCGTATCCAAGGCGCAGAGCCTGCTCGGCGGCCTGCCGGAAACGCCGAACGCGGAATTGTCCGGCTACAAGCTCGCCAAGGCGCAGCTCGAGGCCGCGGAACTGGACCTGGATCACGCCACCGTGCGCGCGCCGATCGACGGCACCATCGGCAAGCAGAACCTCCAGCCCGGCGATTTCCTCGCGCCCGGGCAGGCGGCGATGCCGCTGGTGGCGACGAAAGGGCTTTGGATCGACGCGAATTTCAAGGAAACCGACCTCACCCACGTACGCGCCGGCCAACCGGTGGTCATCGAAGTGGACACCTACCCCGGCCATGCCTGGAAGGGCCACGTCGCCTCGATCAGTCCGGCCTCGGGCGCGGAGTTTTCGGTGCTGCCGGCGCAGAACGCCACCGGCAACTGGGTCAAGATCGTGCAGCGCATTTCCGTGCGCATCGCGGTGGACGACGAAAATTCCGACCAGGTCCTGCGCGCCGGCATGAGTGCCGTGGTGAAGATCGACACGGGCAAGCAGAATTCGCTGCTTGGCCGCATCGAAGGCGCGCGGGCCGAACCCGAATCGCGCGTGGCGGTTTCGGCTCACTGATCGCGTAAATGGAACACGCCGCCAGTCATCGCGAGGTCGAAAACCGCGGCCTGCTGGTCGTTTCGGTGATGCTGGCCACGCTGATGCAAGCGCTGGACACCACCATCGCGAACGTTGCATTGCCGAACATGCAAGGCTCACTGTCGGCGACGCAGGACGAAATCGCCTGGGTGCTGACTTCCTACATCGTCGCCGCGGCGATCGCCACGCCCGCGACCGGCTGGCTGGCCTCGGTGCTCGGCCGGCGCCGCCTGCTGCTGATCGCCGTGGCCGGCTTCACCGTCGCCTCGATCCTGTGCGGCATTGCCACGACGATCGACCAGATGGTGTTGTTCCGCTTGCTGCAGGGCCTGTTCGGCGCCGCCCTTGTCCCGGTTTCGCAATCGACCCTGCTCGACGTGTTTCCGCGCGAGAAACACGGCGCGGCGATGGCGATGTGGGGCATGGGCGTGATGGTCGGGCCCATTCTCGGCCCGCCGCTCGGCGGCTGGCTCACCGACAATTACAGCTGGCACTGGGTGTTCCTGATCAACGTGCCGGTCGGCGCGTTGTGCCTGTTCGGCGTGGCCGCGAGCCTGCCGCGCGATGACACCTATTCATCGCGCTTCGACTGGCGCGGTTTCGCCTTCCTCGCCATCGGCATCGGCGCGCTGCAGATGATGCTCGACCGCGGCCAGATCAAGGACTGGTTCGACTCGGGCGAAATCCGCATCGAGGCCGCGCTCGCCTTCCTCGGTTTCTATTTGTATGCGGTGCACTGGCTGAGCAGCAAGCGGCCGTTCGTCGACCTCGGCCTGTTCCGCGACCGCAATTTCCTCGCCAGCAATATCTTCATCTTCCTCATCGGCATCGTGCTGTTCGCGACCATGGCGCTGCTGCCGCCATACCTGCAGACGCTGATGAACTACCCGGTCGTTACCGTCGGCGTACTGCTTGCGCCGCGCGGCATCGGTACCCTGATCGCGATGGTGATCGTCGGACGCCTGCTCGCACGCGGCGCGGATGCGCGCCTCGTCGCCGGCATCGGCATGCTGCTCACTGCGCTGTCGATGTGGCAGATGACGCAGTGGACGTCCGATGTCCCGCAATGGGACATCATCTTCGCCGGCATCGTGCAGGGCATCGGCGTGGGTCTGGTGTTCGTGCCGGTATCCACGGTCGCGTATTCGACCCTGCCGATGGCCACGCGCACCGAGGCGGCCGGCATTTACAGCCTGACCCGCAACATCGGTTCGTCCGTTGGCATCTCGATCATGATGGCGCTGCTCGCGCACAATACACAGGTCAACCATGCCGAGCTCGCCGCACGCCTGACGCCGTTCGATGCGGCAATCCTCCCGCACATGAGCGGCCTGTCGGCGGCGGCCAGCCTGGAAGCGCTCAACGGCGAGGTCACGCGCCAGGCCGCGACGATTTCCTACCTCAACGATTTCTGGTTGATGATGATCCTGACGCTGGTCGCGATCCCCTTGCTGGCCCTGCTGCGGCCGGTCAGGCATGCTGCGCCTGCCGATCCCGCGATGGCCCTGGAATGAACGAACAAAGCCCCGATCGCCCGGCGCCGCCGCGCCGCAATGCCGACGAGATGCGCGTGTACGGCATCAATGCCTGTTTGGCGCTTTTCGCCAAGCGCCCGCACGATCTGCGCAAGGTATACCTGCTCGAATCGCGCATCCCACAATTCAAGGCGGTACTCGCCTGGTGCGTGCAGAAGAAACTCGGCTATCGCGTGGTCGGCAACACGGACCTGGAAAAACTCACCGCCAGCCAGCACCACGAAGGCATATGTTTCGAGGCGCGCAAGATCCCGTTGCCTTCGCTCACTTCGCTGCTGCAACGCTTGCCGCGCGCACCCCAGCCTGCGCTGCTGGCATGGCTCGATGGCGTGGGCAATCCGCACAATATTGGCGCGGTGCTGCGCAGCGCGGCGAATTTCGGCGCGGCCGGCGTGTTGCTTTCGGCCGATGCCGCTCCGGGCCTTTCCGGCGCGGCCTGCCGCGTTGCCGAAGGCGGCGCCGAGGCCGTGCCGATGGCGCGCATTGCGCCCGGCGAGGATGCGCTCGGCGCGTTGCGCAATGCGGGGTTCACGCTCGCCGCCACGGTGCCGCATGAAGGCGAAGCCCTGTTCGCGTCGCGCCTGCCGCCGCGGCTGGTGTTCGCACTCGGCGCGGAAGGCGAGGGCCTGAGCCGCGGCTTGATCGATCGCGCGGACTTGCACCTTTCCATTCCCGGCAGCGGTGCGGTGGAAAGCCTCAACGTCGCCGCCAGCGCCGCCGTGTTGTTCGGCGAATACTGGCGCCAACGCCATCACGCCGCGGGCGCGCGCGCGCCGCGGCGTTGATGCGTCCCGCTCAGTCGACCTTGAACGACTGCAATCGCACCGGCAACGTGGTTCCGTCGTCGGCGTGGTTGTTGCTGATATTGCCATCGCTGCCGCCAGATACATCGGCGGAATTGATCACTTGCGCCGGTGGATTGGCAGCGACATCCACCGTCACCGTGATTGGCGGATAGGCGGCCGGCGCTGCGGCCAGCACATCGCTGCGCGTGCAGGTCAGCGTGGCGAGGACGCAGGACCACCCCGTACCGCTGATGGCTGTGGCGGTGAGGCCCGCTGGCAGGTTGTCGACCACGCTCACCATGCCGCTGGTCGGACCGCTGCCGATATTGCTGACCGTGATCGTGAAAGTGGCGCCGACCTGGCCCTTGGTAAAGTTGCCCGAGTGTGTCTTGGCGATCGTCAGATCGGGCGGCGGCTGCACCGTGGTCGGATCATTGGCGCTGTCGTTGCCGGTGTTCGCCTCGGCGCCACCGGAAACCGCCGCGGAATTGACGATCGTTCCGCTCAGGCCAGCGTTCGCATCCACGGTCAGCGTGATCGGCGGATACGAAGAACCGGCGGCCAGGGCATCGCTGCGCATGCACGTCAGCGTCCCCAGCGTGCAGGACCAGCCGCTGCCGCTCATCGCGGTGGCGGTGAGGCCGGCCGGCAACGAATCGGCCACAGCCACCGTGCCGGACGTGGAATCGTTGCCGATGTTGTTCGCCGTGATCGTGTACGTGTCGCCGCTGGACGGCGAGATGAACGGGTCGGTATGGGTCTTGTTCACGGTCAGGTCGGGAACGATCCCCGATTCGTACGCGCCGATATCGCAGTTCGGCTTGCCGCTCGGACGCCCGTTAACCGCACCATCCAGGTTCTGGATCGGCGAGGCCGCGCAGGTCGCCGGGTCGCCGCTACCCGATGCCGCGCTGCCGGCATTGAGGTCCATCGTGAACACCAGGATGTTCGGTCCGCTGAAAATCGACGCGCTCTTGAGCATGGGATCCGCGGCGGTCATCGTGCCGCAGCCTGCGTTGGGATTGAACTGCAGGTTGCCGACGACGTCCGTGAACGGATTGCCCGCGCAATTGCCGCTGGCCGCGCCGCCGTCGAAGATCGTGTTGCTGGCGGTCACGTCAGCGGCTGTCGTGTTGCCGTTGAACAGATTGCCGCCGCCGCCCGCCGCGGTCGTCGTATTGCCCGACAGGGTGTCGTTGATCAGCGCGATCTTGCCGGATTTTCCGGTGCCGGTGTACAGCAGGTTGGCGATGGCGCCGCCGTTCACCGCCGCACTGTTGCCGTTGAAGGTGGTGTTGGAGATGGCGATCGGAGGCCTGCTGTCGGTGGCGTCCATGTACGCGATCGCGCCGCCGCTGGCATTGCTGCTTGCATTCCCGCCGACGAAACTGGAATCGAGGATGGCCAGCTGCGCGGACTCCGCGTAGATCGCTCCGCCCGAGCCCGATCGCGAATCCGAGGCATTGGCGGCGCCCTGCGCCTGGTTCGCGGAGAAGTTGCTGGCGATGATGCCGCCCGGAACCTTGCCGGCGAGCGATACGCCCTGGGTGAGCGTGAAACTGGCCGCGCCGTAGGTCAGGTTGCCGCTGTAAAGCAGGATCGCACCGCCGTTGCCGTTTACCGCCAGATTGGCCGCGAAGTTGTCCTGGAACAACAGGAAATCGCTGGCGTTGAAGCCGACCGGCGGCGGGCTCGGAATGGCGCCTGTGGCGGTCTGCTCGGCGTAGATGGCGCCGCCGCCGTTCTGCGGATTCGAGGACGCGTCGCCGAAGGCGAGGTTGGCCTGGAACGTCGACGTGTCGATGGTGATCGCGTCGGTGCCGCTCATGTAAATCGCGCCGCCCTTGAGCGAGGCGACGTTGCCCTGGAAGGTGGCGCCGGAAATCAGCACGTGCTGCGCGCTGCCCACGTTGCCGATGTTGATGGCGCCGCCGGTTCCGTTTGTGCCACCGCCAAACGGATAAGCCCCGGAGCCCGAGCCGTTGTCCACGATGCAGCCGGTGAAGCTGGCGCCGGTAATGACCAGATTGCCCGAGCCGTGCTGGATGCAGCCGCCGACGGAGTCGGAAGTACTGTGGATGTTCAGGAATGTCACGCCGTTCAAGGCGAGGCTGGCGTCGTTCTGGTCGGTGATCGCGACACCGGATCCTGCAGTCGTGCAATTCTGGAAATGCGTGCCGGACAGGGTCAGATCGCCGGTCGGATTCACGTGCACCATGTTGCTGTCGGTGCACGTGAGCGTGCCGCCGGTGATGCTCAGGTTGCCATAGCCGATCGACGCGGTGGAATCGCCGATGTGGGTCAGCTCGCCGTACTGGATCGGGCACTTGACCGGCGCCATTGAGGCGCACGGCGGGTTTGTGGCGAGGTCGATGCCGGGGTCGGGTATCTGCGAGTTGACGTTGATCGTGTGTGCGCCGAGCACGATCGTGTTCAGATACCCCACGGCGGGAGATGCGCCGCCGTCGGCGGCGCCGCATTCCGGGTAGGGTTGCGCAAGACCGTTCGCGGCGGCCTGGATGTCGTCCAATGCCTCGCGCAGCGAGCAACCGGTGGAATCGGGATATTGCGTGCCGCCGGAATTGGGCAGCGTCGTGCAGCCTGCTTCGCTGCGGCAGTTTCGCTCGTCTTGATCGGTGGTCACGGTAAGCATGCCGGCGTGCCCGGACACGGCGGCGGCAAGCCCGAGCAGGGCGATCCAGCGAAACGAAGGCGCGAGCATGGAATTTCTCCTGGGCAATGAGGTGGGGAGGCGGCATGCACCACCCCCCGTTCCCAGAGAAACGCAAAATGCCGGCGAAACCGAACGAAGATGTTCCGCCAATCTCAGGCCGGCTGGCCTGAAAATTTCCGGCGGCGTCGGACGCGCCGGGCCGTTGGCACCCCTACAGCGCCTCCGGCGTCCGCACCGCCGCTTCTGTCAGCGTGCTCCGCCTTTGAGCAAGTCGCGGATTTCGGTCAGCAGTTTTTCCTGAGCTGGCGGCGCGGCGGGCGCGGCTTCCTGCTTCTTGACCATTCGGTTCATCAGCTTGATCACGAGGAAGATCGCGAACGCGATGATGATGAACTGGATGATGGTGTTCAGGAACAATCCGTACTTGATGATCGCGCCGCCGGTGACCACGCCCTTGGCGTCGGCGACCGGATTGCCGATGTTGACCGCGAGGCTGGAGAAGTCGATGCCGCCGATGAGCACGCCGATCGGCGGCATGATCACGTTGTCGACCAGCGACGAGACGATCTTGCCGAACGCCGCGCCGATCACGATACCCGTGGCCATGTCGACCACGTTGCCCTTCATGGCGAAGGTCTTGAACTCGCTGAAGAAACTCATGCGCCTGCTCCTGGGTTGGACGAACCGGACGCCGCTCCCCATCGCGGCGTGCCGAATTTAGCGCAACCAATGCGAAAAAGCGTGACGCGCTGCGGCTTCAGGCGATGCGGCCACGCAGCTCGGCGATGCCGGCAAGCCGTGCAAGGAACGCGTCGCCGCGCACGAGCGGTCCGACCCCGGCCGGCGTGCCGGTGAACACGAGGTCGCCGGCCTTGAGTTCGAACAGGCGCGACAGGCGCGCGAGAGTTTCCGGAACGCTGAAGATCATCTGCGCGATGTCGGACTGCTGGCGAACCAGACCGTTGACCTCCAGCGTGAGCGCGGCATGCTGCGGATGGCCGATCTCGGCCGCCGTGCGTATCGCCGACAGCGGCGCGGAATGGTCGAACGCCTTGGCCGTGTCCCAGGGCATGCCCTTCGCCTTGGCGATGGCCTGCAGGTCGCGGCGGGTCAGGTCCAGTCCGACCGCGTAACCGAACACGTGCGCCAGCGCGTCCGCTTCGGCGATATCCGTCCCGCCCGAATGCAGGGCCACGACCATTTCCACCTCGTGATGCAATTCCTGCGTGGCCTGTGGATAGGGAATGTCCGTGCCATCGGCAACGAGCGCGTCGGCCGGCTTGCAGAAGAACACCGGATTGCCGCGGTCCACGCTCGCGCCCATCTCCGCGGCGTGCTCGGCGTAGTTGCGGCCGATGCAGAAGATGCGCCGCACCGGAAAGCGCGCGGCGCTGCCGGCGATGGCGGCGCTCGCGGCAGCGACGGAAAACGAAACGATCGGTTGCGTCATGGCGGTCACGTCATTTCATGATTGCCGCGGGATCCTGCTTGGCCTGCAACGCCGCGCACAACAGCGTGGATTCGGTGCTCTGCGCGAGGCCGCGATCGGCGCCGGACAACTCCTTCAGCCGCGGCGTGAAGTATTGCGTCATGCGCTCGGCTTCGGCTTGTGAACATCCGCCACCGCCGGCCAGGCCGGGCAGGTAGCCGCTGGCGAAAGTGCCGATGCGCGCGATGACCTGGTCGTAGTGTTTCACGAACCAGTTCCACATTGCGGTGCGGCCTTCGGCGGTGTCGCGGTTGGTGTAGAACAGGCGCGCCATCTCGCCGACCTTGACGTCCTTGCCGATGGCGAAGTCGCGCACGCGGTCGGCCTGGTCGGCGGGCGCGCCGCCGAGGCCGCCGAGGATGGCGTTGCGCTGCGCCGGATCGCTGGTCGCCGGCAACGCGGCGATCAATTCGTCCACGGCCGGCTTGCCGCGCTCGGAAACCGCCACCGCCAGCGCCGAGCCGATGATGTCGGGATTCGCGGCGGCGAAGTCGAGTTTGCCATCGGCGGTCTTCTTCAGCACGGCATCGCCCTGTTCGAGCAGTGCGGCGCGTACTTCGGGCAGTTTCAACGTCCAGCCGAGCGTGCCGGCCAGGGAGCTGCGCATCTGCGTGTCTTCCACCGGTTCACCGGCCTTGCGCGCATAACCGAGCGCCTGCAGGCGCGGCAGGTAGGCGGCCTTGGCCACCTCGCGCAGGCGTGTCTTCTGCGCATCGGTCCGCGCTTCGTGGTGCCAGATCCATTCGAACGTGGACAAGGG
>DASTAL010000290.1:0-4739 GCA_035712685.1 Rudaea sp.
GCGCAACCGGTCGCCCTCGCCTGCGGGCAGACCGAACAAGGGTTCGAGCAGCGCGCGAGGCGCGTCGATCTCGATTTCCCATCCGTTGTCGGCATGGCGCTCGTTCGCGACCAGGCCTTGCGCAAACAGGCGCGCGCGCAGGCGTCCGGCGTCAGCCGGCAGGTGCAGCCAGCGATGCACGCGCTCAAACTGCAAGGCACGCGCGATCGTGTCGCGCAGCAGGTCCAGGCCAATCGCCTGCGTGGCCGAAACCCAAACGCGGGGAATTCGGCCGCCATCCAGCATCTCGGCTCGCGGTTCGGGCATGCCTTCACCGTTGCCCAGCCTATCCAGCTTGTTGAACACCAGAACCTGCGGCACGTCCTGCGCGCCGATCTCGGCGAGCACGCGCTCGACTTCCTCGATGCGGCGGTCGCGCTCGGGATCGGCGCAATCCACGACATGCAGGAGCAGGTCCGCCTCGCGCGTCTCCGCCAGCGTCGACTTGAACGCGGCGACGAGATCGTGCGGCAGGTCGCGGATGAATCCGACCGTATCGGCGAGCACGAACGGCCCGCAATTCAGGCCGTCGATACGGCGCAGGGTCGGATCCAGCGTGGCGAACAGCTTGTCCGCCGCATACACGCCAGCTCCGGTCAGTGCGTTGAACAGAGTGGATTTGCCCGCGTTCGTGTAGCCGACCAGCGACACCAGCGGCAGCGCGTTGCGCTCGCGCGCGCGGCGCGCGGTGCTGCGTTGCGTTTCGACTTTTTCGAGGCGCTGGCTGAGCTGCTTGACGCGCGCGGCAAGCAGGCGGCGGTCGAGTTCGAGCTGGGTTTCACCCGGACCACGCAGGCCGATCGCGCCGCCGCGCTGGCGCTCCAGATGCGTCCAGCCGCGCACCAGGCGCGTGGACATGTGCTTGAGCTGCGCCAGTTCGACTTGCAGCTTGCCCTCGTGCGAACGCGCGCGCTGGGCGAAGATGTCGAGGATGAGGCCGGTACGATCGACCACGCGGCATTGCGTGAACTGCTCGAGGTTGCGCTCCTGCACCGGCGAGAGCGCGTGGTTGACCAGGATGAGGTCGGCGTTCTCGGCCAGCTTGAGCGCCTTGACCTCTTCGGCCTTGCCGCTGCCGATGAAGAATTTCGGATTCGGCCGTTCGATGCGCGCATTCAGCGTGCCGACGACGCTGGCGCCGGCCGAACGCGCCAGTTCGCGGAATTCGGACAGCGCATCCGGATCGCTCTCGCCCACCCACTGCGGCTGCACCAGCAGGGCGCGTTCACCCTTGCGGGAACGTTCGAACAGGGTTTGCGACAAATCAGCTCTCGACGGTTTCGACGGCCGCGGCGTGGGCGTGCTCTTCGTGCTCGGCGCCAACGCGCACGTTGCGGCTCGGCACGATGGTGGAAATGGCGTGCTTGTAGACCATCTGGCTGACCGTATTGCGCAACAGCACGACGAACTGGTCGAAGGATTCCACCGTTCCCTGCAGCTTGATGCCGTTCACGAGATAGATCGACACCGGGATGCGCTCGCGGCGCAGGGCGTTCAGGAACGGGTCTTGCAGCGACTGACCTTTGGACATGGTTCTTCTCCCTTCGACAAAATTTGTAGTTATTCGAACCGGATAAACGGCGCGGACCAAACAACAGATGCGGTCCGGACACCCCGATTCAAGGTGCTGAAAGTATACGCGTTTTGCCCGACCAAATGAAGTCCGCTCAGGTTTTCGCCCCAGTCAGGAAATCCGCAACCGCGCGCTGGGCCTGCGCGACATGGAGCGGCGCGAACGGATCCAGCGCGCGCGCATCGAGTTCCGAGCGCAGCCAGGTGAGCTGGCGCTTGGCGAGCTGGCGCGTGGCGAACACCGCGCGGTCGCGGAATTGCGCCGCAGCGAATTCGCCGTCCAGATGCTGCCAGCCCTGCCGGTAGCCGACCGCGCGCAGGGCTGGCAAATCGGCGTGCAGGTCGCCGCGCGCGCGCAGGGCACGCACTTCATCGAGGAAACCGCCGGCAATCATCGCGTCCATGCGCTCGGCGATGCGCGAATGCAGGAGCGCGCGATCCGACGGAACCAACGCCAGCTTGAGCACGCGCCAGGCAAAGCGCCCGGGCAGGCCGCCCTGCTGCGCGGACAGCGGCTTGCCTGTGAGTTCGATGACCTCCAGCGCGCGCTGGATGCGCTGCGCGTCGCCCGGCCGGATCTTCTCCGCCGCGACCGGATCGCGTTCGCGCAGTCGCGCATGCATGGCCGCCCAACCGATTGCGTCCGCTTCCGCGGCCAATTTTTCGCGCAAGGCCGCATCGGCTTCGGGCAGGCTCGACAACCCGGATTGCAGCGCGCGGAAATACAGCCCCGTGCCGCCGACCAGCAACGGGATTTTCCCCGCCGCGGAAATCGTCGCCATTTCGCGCAGCGCGTCGGTGCGGAACTCCGCTGCCGAATACGCCTGCGCCGGGTCGCGGATGTCGATCAATCGATGCGGGAACCGCGCCAGCGTCGTCGCGTCGGGTTTGGCCGCGCCGATGTCCAAGCCCCGATAGACCAGCGCCGAATCCACGCTGACGATGGCGAGCGGAAAACCCTCGGCCAGCGCGCAGGCCAGCGCGGTCTTGCCCGACGCGGTCGGGCCCATCAGGAAAATCGCGGGCGGGCGTGTGTCGATGGTCATGCCGGGATTGTAAGGCGAGGCCTCGCCGCCGGGCCTATAATTGCCGCCTCTGCAGGAGTCTGACCATGTCGAACACCATGAAGGCGCTGGTCAAGCGCGAGGCCGCCAAGGGCATCTGGATGGAACAGGTGCCGGTTCCGGAAATCGGCCCGAACGAAGTGCTGGTCAAGCTCGAGAAGACTGCGATCTGCGGCACCGACCTGCACATCTACAAGTGGGACGAATGGTCGCAGCGCGTGATCAAGCCCGGGCTCGTGATCGGCCACGAGTTCGTCGGCCGAATCGTCGACATGGGTCCGGGCGTGCGCGGCTACTCGCTGGGCCAGCGTGTTTCGGCCGAAGGCCATATCGTCTGCGGTTTCTGCCGCAACTGCCGCGCCGGCAAGCAGCACCTGTGCCCGAACACGGTCGGCATCGGCGTCAATCGCAACGGCGCGTTCGCCGAATACATCGCCATGCCGTCGTCGAACCTGTGGCCGATTCCGGACCAGATCCCGTCCGAACTCGCCGCGTTCTTCGATCCCTACGGCAACGCCGCACACTGCGCGCTCGAATTCGACCTGATTGGCGAGGACGTGCTCATCACCGGCGCCGGTCCGATCGGCATCATCGCCGCCGGCATCGCCAAGCATGTCGGCGCGCGCAACGTCGTCGTCACCGACGTCAACGACTACCGCCTCAAGCTCGCCGCCGACATGGGCGCCACGCGCGTGGTCAACGTCTCCAAGCAATCGCTGAAGGACGTGGTCAAGGACCTGCACATGGAAGGCTTCGACGTGGGCCTGGAAATGAGCGGCAATCCGCGTGCTTTCAACGACATGCTCGACTGCATGTACCACGGCGGCAAGATCGCGCTGCTCGGCATCCTGCCGAATGGTTCGGGCATCGACTGGGACAAGGTCATCTTCAAGGGCCTCGTGCTGCACGGCATCTACGGTCGGCGCATGTACGAGACCTGGTACAAGATGACGCAGATGCTGCTGACCGGGTTCCCACTGCAGAAAGTGCTCACGCACCAGGTGCACATCGACGATTTCCAGAAAGGCTTCGACCTGATGGAAGCGGGCAACTGCGGGAAAGTGGTTTGCTCGTGGAATTAAGCTAGCTCGTCGTTCAGCGCCGATTGGCGCTGATTGCGGCATCGTGACGCGATGACGTTTTCACGCTTGCTTGTGCTGTGCCCGCTCGTCTTCGCCTGCTCCGCCCACGCGAGCGACGCTTTCGAGTCCGAACCCGTGCTCAAGGCGCCGCTGCTGGTACAGGCGCCGCTTCTTTCCGGCCCGGATTTCCGCGTCGTGCCCGAAGTCGCGGTGCGCGGCTACATGGCCAATTTCCTCATCGACACGAAGTTCGGCCCGATGCGCGCCGACAGCGTGGAAATGCTCGCGATCCGCATCGGCGAATTGCCAGCGATGGAGGCGCTCGACGAGGCGAGCCGCAGCGGCGCGTTCGCGACCGCGCTCGCCGCGCGCGCGAAGAAGACCGGATCGGCCATCGTCAACGTCGTCACCCACCCGGTCGACACCATCACCGGCCTGCCACGCGGCGTGGCGCGCTACCTCGGCGCGCAATGGGACAAGTGGAGCGGTCGCGCGCAGTCGGTATCCGACCGCTCTGCGCGCGAATTCGAAAACCGCGGCGATCCCTACCGTGCGCCGCCCGGACCGATGACCGCCATGCGCGACGCGCCGGCGGAAACACCACCGCCACCGGACGATGGCAAGAACCGCGCCTGGTATGCGCGTGCCGGCAGCGAGGTGGCGCGCGAAGGCAAGCGCTACCTGCAATACAACTCGCAGCGGCGCGCAATGGCCAAGCTGCTCGGCGTCGACCCGAACTCGAGCAATTCCGTCCTCAACGAGGAACTCGACACGCTGGCCTGGGCTGCGGTGTGGGGGAATTTTTCCGCCGGCACCGCGCTCGGCCAGATCGGCGGCAGCGCGGCGACGGTGATCGGCGACACCGGCAAGCTCAATCAATACGTGCTGTCGAAAACGCCCGAGCAATTGCGAGCGGACAACGAAAAGCGCCTGCTCGCGCTGTGCAGCGACGAAACCGCGGTGCGCAGTTTCCTGCGCCGCG
>DASTAL010000291.1:0-8668 GCA_035712685.1 Rudaea sp.
CATCGAGATGCCGGCCGGCCTGGTCGGCGACCGCGACGGTACACCCGGTGAAAACGCCGTGGACGCGGCGCGGCGCGAACTGCTCGAAGAAACCGGCTACCGCGCCGGACGCGTGGAATTCCTTCTCGCCGGGCCGTCCTCGGCGGGCATGAGCAACGAGGTGATCGCCTTCGTGCGTGCCTTCGACCTGGTGCGCGAACACGAAGGCGGCGGCGACCACACCGAGGACATCGTCGTGCACGAGGTGCCGCGCCGGGATGCCCCGCGCTGGTTGCTGGCCAAGGCGCGCGCCGGCTATTCGATCGATCCGAAACTGTTCGCCGGACTGTATTTCCTCGACCATGCCGACGAATTGTTCGGTATGACCACCGATTGACCGGCTATTTCGCGGTCAGTGCGCCGTCGCGCTGCACGCCTTCGAGCGTGGCCGCACCGAGCGGCACCACGCGATAGCTCACGCGCAGCATGCCGACCTGCGGCTGCGCCGGATCGCCGCCGGCATAGAGCGCGCCGTTCACCGCGCTGAAACTGGCGGCGAGGTTAGGCGGAAGTCCGGCATCGCTGACCGGGTGGGCCTGCGGCGCTTGCTGGGCAACCAGCAATGCGGCATCGACGCCGAACGCGCCGAGCTTGAGCCCCGGCGCGACGAACACGGCCGCAGCGAACGGCGCCGGGGGATTTTCATGGCCCTTGGCCTCGCGAAACTTGCGCGAATCGGCCGGCGCGCCCCAACCCGTGTCGTAGTTGCACGCTGAACCCGCGCAGTGCTCGCGCCATTGGTACAGTTCCACATTGCGCAAGAGTACGGCAGCAGTGGCGCTCACGCCCAACTGAGCATCGCGCACGGGTCCGTCTGCCGCGAGCAGGCCGCTGATGCGCACGCGCCGGCCATCGTTGGCCTTGTCGACGTGCGCAGCGTCCACAGCCAATACGCCGGCAGGTGCGCTGGCCAGCGACGGCAGGTGCAATGCCGGCAGATGCGCGCGCCCGAACCATAGGGCAACCGCGACCGCAACGAGGAGCGCCACCACGAACCAACGCGGCGCGGCCGTTTTCTTGCGTTTGCGCCTGGCCATGTCAGCGAACCTCTGAATAACCGTCGTGAGCGAAGGCGGATTGCATGCCGCCGGAGCGCGGGAACCGGAGTTTACAAGTAGTAAATGAGGATTCCGAGCACCGCCGGAATGCGAGCCGCCGAGCGCAACAGGTTATTCGGAGGTTCCTCAGGCTGCCAGGCCGGAAAGTTCCGGCATCTCGTCGGCAGTGCCGAAGCGGCCTTTTTCGTCGCGCGTCACCCGCGCCAGCGCGCATTGCACGTCGTGGGTGAAGAACAGGCGCACGCCGCGGGCGAGCTTGTCCTCGAGGAAGGCGCGCTTCTCGTCGATCAGCAGCTCCGGCGCGCGGTCGTAGCCCATCGTCACCGGCAAATGCACCCACGGCCTCCCTGGTATCAAGTCGGCGCAAAACACGACACCACCGGACGGAACGACGACTTCTGCCAGCATCAGCCCCGGCGTATGGCCGTCGCTGAAGCTGAAGCGCACGCTCTTGCCGAGCGCGAAGGAATGCGCGTTTTCCACCAGCTCCAGGCGCCCGGATTGTTCCAGCAACGGTTGCAGTTCCGGAATGAACGAAGCGCGGTCGCGCGGATGCGGATGCACGGCGCGCTCGAACGCGCGCTTGCCGACGATGAATTTCGCCTTCGGGAACAGCAGCTCCGGCGCCGCGCCTTCGCGCCACGGCGCAAGCAGGCCGCCGGCATGGTCGAAGTGCTGGTGCGAGAGCACGACCACGTCGATGTCCTCGTGGCCGAGGCCGGCCGCGCGCAGCGAATCGAGCAGCACATGGTGATCCTCGACCACGCCGTAACGCTCGCGCAGCTTCGGTTCGAAGAATGCGCCGATGCCGGTTTCGAACAGCACGTTCTTGCCCTCCAGGTCCTGCGCGAGCAGGGCGCGGCAGGCGAGCGGAATGCGGTTGTCCGCGTCGGGGACAATCCATTTTTCCCACATCGCACGCGGCGCGTTGCCGAACATCGCGCCGCCATCCAATCGTTGCGAGTTGCCGAGAATCGACCAGAGTTTCATTTCACTTCGCCCAACCCGGACTCATGGCGCGGATCGCTGGCGGCATCCAGCGTGTTCGTGCGCAAGTCCCAGGTCGCGACGTTCATGAACCCCCAGTGCCCGCGCGCCTTGACGTCGTAGCCCATGCCGGCCAGCGCCTGCGTCGTGTCCGCATCGAAAGCGCCGGACTCGACGTAGACGACGTCGGGCAGGTATTGATGGTGGTAGCGCGGGGTTGCCGCGATCTGCGCCGCAGACTCGCCGTGCATGAACGCGAGCATGCCTTCGAACACCTGGGTGATGATGGTCGATCCGCCCGGCGAGCCGATCACGCCAACGCGTTCCGGACCGAACAAAAATGATGGCGTCATCGACGACAGCATGCGCTTGCCCGGCGCCGGCGCGTTCGCCTTGTTGCCGAGCAGTCCGTAGGCGTTCGGCGCCCCGGGCACGAGGGCGAAATCGTCCATCTCGTTGTTGAGGAACACGCCCGTGCCCGGCGGCACCAGGCACGAGCCGAAATGCGTGTTCACGGTTTGCGTGGTCGCGACCATGTTGCCGTCGGCATCGATGATGGAAAAATGCGTGGTGTGCATGCCCGGATCGTGGACCACAGACGATGGCAGCATCGAAGACGGCGTCGCCTTGTCCGGCAGGATGCCCGCGCGCAAGCCCGCCGCATACTGTGGCGACAGCAGGGTCGCCAGCGGCAACTTCACGAAATCCGGATCGCCCAGGTATTCGTTGTGGTCGCGGAACGCGCGGCGCATCGCCTCGATGATGTAGTGCAGGCGCTGCGGGCGCTGCATCTTGTCGAGGTCGTAGCCGGACAGCACGTTGAACATTTCCTCCAGCGCCACGCCGCCGGACGAAGGCGGCGACGCGGTGACGATCTTGAAGCCGCGGTAGTCGAAGTCCAGCGGCTCGCGTTCGACGATGCGGTAATCGGCGAGGTCCGCCGCGGTCCAGTCGCCGCCGGTCTTGCGCACGGCCTTGAGCATGAGTTCGGCGGTCTTGCCCTTGTAGAAGCCGTCGTTGCCGTGCGCGGCGATGCGTTCCAGCGTGGCGGCCAGGTCCGGGTTGCGGAACGTCCAGCCCGCTTTCGGCACCTCGCCATTCGGCATCAGCAGCGCCTTGGTCCCCGGATAGCGCGCGATCTGCTCGCGATGGTCGGCGATCGCCCCGAGGAAGGTCTTGCCGGGCTGGAATCCCTCGCGCGCGATGCGGATTGCCGGCGCCAGCGACTTGGACAGCGGCAGCTTGCCGTAATGCGCGGCGAGCCAGACCAGCGCGGCGGGCTCGCCCGGAATGCCGGCGGCGAGCGGACCGTACAACGCGGTGTCGCGGTTCGGCGTGCCGTCGGCCTTGAGGTATTGCGATTCCTTCACCGCCGCCGGCGCGGTTTCGCGCGCGTCCAGCATCACGTTCCTGCCGTCGCTCGCGCGATGCAGGAGGAAAAATCCGCCGCCGCCGATGCCGGAACTTTGCGGTTCGACCACCGACAGGGTCGAAGCCACGGCGATCGCGGCGTCGAACGCGTTGCCGCCCTCGGCCAGCACCTCGAAGCCCGCCTGCGTGGCGAGCTTGTGCGCACTGGCGATCGCGGCGTGGCCGGGACGCTCGGCGGCGTTCGCGCCAAACGCCAAGGCGACAAATGCGAAAAAGAAAACAATGTGCATTTTTTTCATTTCGACTCCTCGCCGGTCAGCGTACGGTATTTAGCCAGCAATGCGTCGCGCGATTCGACGTGCCCGGCATCGACGATGATGCACTCGACCGGGCACACCTCCACGCATTGCGGCGCATCGTAGTGGCCGTCGCGCTCGGTACAGCGCTCCGGCGCGATCTCGTAAATGACCGTTCCCGACGTGATCGCCTGGTTCGGGCAAACTGTTCGCAGACGTCGCAATTGACGCAGGTGTCGAGGATCTTCAAAGCCATCGCAAGTTCCCTCTGCCGTTGGCGGCAGAGGGAACTTTTTCGCGTCATTTCATTTCGACGAAGCGCAGCTCCGCGCCCGACTTCGCCAACGCATCCTGCACGCGCTGCTGATCCGCAGCGGCGCCGGCAAACAGCACCACAACGCTCTTGAACGAGCCGTCGTTGGCGTTCGCGAACGCATCCACGATCAGGTCGGCCGTAAGCTTGGAGTCCGGGCCGCCGAACGCGAGCATGTTGCCGGGCAGCACGCCGCGCGCGACCGTGGTGCCGACGTTGTCGAGCTGGCTCTTGCGCGCGTCCTGCGCCTCCGGGCTGTCGCCGGCCGGCACGTAATACATGAACGGATGATTGGTCTTGACGCCCTGCATGTTGCGGGTCACGACCGAGACCAGGTACTTCTGCCACGCCGCGTCGTCGGCACCAGCGGCGGGCAGCGGCACCGGCTTGGCCGCCTCGGCCGCGGCAGCGTCCGCGGCGGCTTTCGCCTTGTCCTCATCGCTCGGGCCGCAGGCAGCGAGCATCAACACACTGGCCAGCGCCAGGAAAAGTATGCGGATCCGGTTTTTCATGATTTCACCTTTTGCTTTCGGGAATTTTTCCAGCGGTTGCGCAGCGCCCTCTGCACCGCCGGGTGGACGAAATCGGAAACGTCCCCGCCCAGTCGCGCGATCTCGCGCACCAGCGAGGACGAAATGAAACTGTACTGCTCGGCCGGCGTCAGGAACAGGGTTTCGGCATCCGGGATCAGGTGCCGGTTCATGCTGGCGAGCTGGAATTCGTATTCGAAATCGGACACCGCGCGCAAGCCGCGCAGGATCACGCCGGCGCCGGTTTCGCGCACGAAATTCGCCAGCAGCGAGGCAAAGCCGCGCACTTCCACGTTCGCGATGCCGTCGAGCGCGGTCCTGGCCAGCGCGATGCGTTCGTCCAGGGCGAAGCTCGGGTTCTTGCCCGCGCTTTGCGCGATGCCGACGATCAGGCGATCGAACAGCGGCGCCGCGCGGCCGACCAGGTCGGCGTGGCCGTTGGTGATCGGATCGAACGTGCCGGGATACACCGCGATGCGCGCGCGAGCCGGCTTGAAAGATGCTTTGGGCATGACCGCTAAAGCTTAGCGGATGGCCCCGCGCGACGATAGAGCGCAAAGCGGACTTCGCCGGCGCGGCCCTCGCGATGCAGCGCCCAGTTTCGCGGCAATTCCGGCTCGGCACCGGCCGGCGATTCGACGTAGATCCACGCCGAATCCAGCAGACGGCCGTGCGCTTCCAGCGCCCGTGCCGCATCGCCCCACAGGTTCGCCGCGAACGGCGGATCGAGGAAGACCACGTCGTAGCGCATCGCATCCCGCGCCAGAAAACGCAGCGCGTCGACAACGTGGACGTTAGCATCCTGCTTGAGCCGGACCAGGTTGGCGCGCAGCAGGTCGGCGAGTCGCGCATCGGCTTCGACAAAGTCCACCGGCGCGGCGCCGCGCGACAGCGCCTCGATGCCGAGCGCGCCGGTACCGGCGAAAAGGTCCAGGCAGCGCGCGCCCTCGATCACGGGCGCAAGCCAGTTGAACAGGGTTTCGCGAACGCGGTCCGGCGTCGGGCGCAACCCCGGCCTGTCCGGCACCGTGATGCGCGAGCCGCGCAACGAGCCGCCGATGATGCGCAGTTTTCCGGAAGCTGACGAGGGTCGCGGTGATACCATGGCGCCATTGTCGTGGAAGTCGATGCGCAATGCTCAAGTTCTGGAAGAAACACGAATCGGAAAGCGCGAACCGCAAGCCGGAAAGCCCTGCCGAAAATCCCGAAACGGTGAAGAAGACCTGGCGCGAACGCTTGGCCGGCAGCGTGCTCAATCGCGACATCCGCGACCTGTTCGCGCGCCATCCCAAACTCGACGAGTCGCTGCTCGACGATCTCGAAACGATCCTCATCGGCGCCGATGTCGGCGTCGCCGCCAGCACCGAGTTGATCGAATCCTTGCGCGCGCGCCTCGCCAAGCGCGAATTCGCCGATTCGGGGCAACTGCTGGCGGCGTTGCGCGAACGTCTCCTCGCCCTGCTTGCGCCGGTCGCGCGGCCGCTGCGCATCGACCCCGCGCACAGGCCTTTCGTGATCCTGATGGTCGGCGTGAACGGCGTCGGCAAGACCACGACCATCGGCAAGCTCGCGCGCCGATTGCACAACGAAGGACATCAAGTCCTGCTCGCCGCCGGCGATACCTTCCGCGCCGCGGCGGTCGAACAACTCAAGACCTGGGGCGAACGCAACAATGTGGCGGTGATCGCGCAAGCCTCCGGCGCGGACTCGGCCAGCGTGATCTTCGATGCGCTGCAATCGGCCAAATCCCGCGGCGCCGACGTGCTGATCGCCGATACCGCCGGTCGCCTGCACACGCAGGGCGGCCTGATGGACGAGCTCGCGAAGATCCGCCGTGTGCTCGCCAAGCTCGATGCGCAGGCGCCGCACGAAGCCCTGCTCGTGATCGACGGCACCACCGGCCAGAACGCAATCAACCAGGTGCGCCAGTTCAAGCAGGCGATCGGTGTCACCGGGCTTGTCGTGACCAAGCTCGACGGCACCGCCAAGGGCGGGGTGGTGTTCGCGCTGGCGCGAGAATTCGGCCTGCCGATCCGCTACGTGGGCTTGGGCGAGACGCTCGACGACCTGCGCGAATTCGACGCCGCCGCGTTTGTCGACGGGCTGTTGCCCGAATCGCTGGTCAATGCCTGAATCGTTCTCCCGGCGGCTTTTGATCTGGTTCGACCTGCACGGCCGCCACGACCTGCCGTGGCAGCATCCGCGCACGGCCTACCGCGCGTGGATCGCCGAGGTGATGCTGCAACAGACCCAGGTCACCACCGTCGTCCCGTACTTCTTGCGCTTTGTGGAAAAATTCGCATCCTTGCGCGCGCTCGCCGAAGCCAATCTCGATGACGTGCTGGCACAGTGGTCGGGGCTGGGCTACTACAGCCGCGCACGCAACCTGCATCGCGCCGCAAGGCTTTGCGTCGAACGACACCGCGGCGCACTGCCGCGGGATTTCGACGCCCTCGCCGCCCTGCCCGGCATCGGCCGTTCCACCGCCGGCGCGATCCTCGCGCAGGCGCACGGCCTGCGCTTCGCGATCCTCGACGGCAACGTCAAGCGCGTGCTGGCGCGCCATCACGGCGTGCGCGGCTGGCCCGGCACGAGCGCAACGCAAAAGAAGCTGTGGACGCTGGCGGAATCGCACACGCCGCACGAACGCATCGCCGATTACACTCAGGCGATCATGGACCTGGGCGCGACCGTATGCACGCGCGCAAAGCCGTGCTGCGCGGATTGTCCGCTGCAGCGGACTTGCACGGCGCATATCGAGGGCACGACCGCACAACTGCCGGAACGCAAACCGGCGCGCGCGCTGCCGACGCGCCGGACCATCATGCTGCTGCTGCGCGATCGCGCCGGGCGCATCCTGCTCGAACGCCGCCCGCCGACCGGTGTGTGGGCGCAGTTGTGGAGCCTGCCCGAAGCTGACGATGCGGATTCCGCACGCCGCGGCCTGCCCGCACGCATCGCTTTTCGCGCGCTGCCTTCGTTCGTGCACACGTTCAGCCACTACCGGCTGGAGGTCGAACCGCTGCACGCCACCGTCGACCGTCCGCCGCGCGTCGCCGATGCGCCGGAGCGCCGCTGGCTGCTGCCGCGCGAGGCCGCCGCGCTGGGCCTGCCCGCGCCGGTGCGCCAACTCATCGCAAATCTTCGGGAGGAAAACTGATGTCCCGCACCGTATTCTGCGCCAGGCTCAAGCGCGAAGCCGAAGGCCTAGCCTACGCGCCGTATCCGGGCGAACTCGGCAAACGCATCTTCGCGGAGATCTCGCAGGAGGCCTGGCGCGCGTGGCTCGCGCACCAGACGATGCTCATCAACGAAAACCGCCTCTCGCCGCTCGACCCGAAAGCGCGCAAGTTCCTCGAGGCGGAGATGGAAAAATTCCTGTTCGGGGAAGGTTCGTCCGCGCCGCCGGGTTATTCGCCGCCAGCCGCCTGAGGCTTATCGCTCCCGGCGGCCTTCTCGTCGTGCTGCAAGGCCTTGTAGTCGAGCGGCCGGATCTGCGAAATCCGGCAATTCTGGTGATCGAACACGATCGAGTCGAACTTGGCGTCCACGTGCATGGAGGTGTTCTGCGTGATGCCGATGCCGCGCGCCCAGTCGAGGTTGTTGCACGACTTCTCCACCGTGATCAGATAAGCCGTGCTGACTCCCGTCCAGATCACGACGTCGTGCTTGCCGACCACCTGCCACTGCCACAGGCTGACCATCGGGAATCGCTCGACCGGCGCCTGCGCGTATTTCTGGTAGCGCGCGAGTTGCTGTGCCATGTAGGCGGCGGTGTCGGCCCGCGCCGGCGACGCGGCACACAGCGCGATGATGGGGAGAATGATGAGGTTGCGCATGGCGGCTCCTTGAAGGCAGATCATGCCGGACAGACGCCGGCACGCGCAATTTCGTCGCGTGCGCGGCGGTTTTCCTTGACTCGCCCGCGGCGACCCGCTGTAATACGCGCCCTTCCGCGGTGCCGTCCTGTCCCGCACGCTGCAAACCTATTGGCCGGGTAGCTCAGTTGGTAGAGCAGGGGATTGAAAATCCCCGTGTCGGCGGTTCGATTCCGTCCCCGGCCACCATTACTAA
>DASTAL010000292.1:0-4428 GCA_035712685.1 Rudaea sp.
CAGCAGCGTGCCTACGCGGCGGTGCGCGAGATCAAGGCCGACGGCCTGTTCTGCCGGCGCGACATCGGCTGGCGCGCGATCAGCCGCTGATGCGGCGGCGCAGGCCGAGCCAGGCCAGTCCGAAAAGCCCCAGCGCGAACAGGCCCAGCGAACGCAACGACAACATCGGCGTCGGCACCACAGGCGGCGGTGGCGGCAGGTTCAGATCGCCGACGGCGAACGCGCCGGGCGCGAAACTGAAGATGCGCACCTCGTCGATCTTGCCGTCGAACAGCTCGAAGCCCGACGACAGCGGATTGCCGCCGATGCCCACGCCACCGGCCGGCGCATTGGGGCCTGTCGTCGTGGTGTAGCTCGGCACGCCATTGACGTAGAACGTGGTGGTGCCGTTGTCGCGCACCAGCGCCAGCTCGGTCCATTGCGTCGAAATCGGAGCGGCTGTCGCACCGATATTGCCGCCATAGAGCAGACCGTAACTGCCGCCCAGCCGGTAGATTCCCCAACCCGCCGTGCTGGTGTTGCCGTTGTAGGCGATGGCGGCATTGCCCGACGTGCTGCCGTTGGACTTCACCCAGGCCTCGATGCCGAAATTGTCGGTCAGGGTCGAGGCAACGCCGGACGAGTTCATGTATTCGTCGGTCGTGCCGTTGAACGCCAGCGACAAATTGCTGCCGATATTTGCCGGCACGTCCGCTGCATAAGCCGGTGTGCCAACCTTGTTCAGGTTGAAGCCCCCGACGCTGTCGACGGTGGCGGCCGCACCCGCGCCGCCCGCAGCGGCTCCGGCATCCGCCTCGCCCAGATGCCATTGGTTAAGTACGGTGATCGTCGCCTGCGCAGGCATCGTCACAACGCCCAAGGCCAGACTTGCAATCAATGCCGATGCGTTACGCATGAAAGTACCCCTGTCGATTGACTGCGGATCGGCGCGCATCATTGCGCCGACGCACGGCGGCCGTCAACATTTCTTGCGCAGGTGGATGACGTTGCGGCCGTCCGCGTGTTCGTAGCGGAACTCGTCCATCAGATGACGCACCAGCGGAATGCCATGGCCGCCGATGCGCGCGGTGTCGATGCTGTCGCCGTCCGGCAGTGCCTGCCAGGCGGTCGGATCGAACGGCTCGGCGAAGTACTCGATGGTCGCGTCCACCGCGCCGGTCGAGCGCGCGAGCTGCAGGTCGATCGTCCCCGAGGCCTGCTGAGCATGCATCAGCACGTTGGTCAGCAGTTCGTCGACGGATATCTGCAAGGCGCGCAACGCGGTTTCGGGCACGCTCGGCAACAGGGTTTTTTCCATGCGCTCGTTGAAGCGCCCGATCGCCGCGCGATCGCGCTCGACGCGCAGTTTCCAGACCACGCCCGTGCTGACCGGCGCCGGCGCAGCCTGCGGCTTGTGCCACCAGTTTCGCCAGCGTTCGCGCCATCCGCCCATGCGCCAATGCTGACGAAATCGGCGCGGCTTGGCAACGTCAGGACTTCTTCGGCGGCGCCGCGAGCGTTTCCAGCGGCGGCGGACTCATGTTGGGATGTTCGGCCGGCCATGGCTGCGCCGGCACCTTCTTGGCGACGAAATCCTGCATGGTCTTGCGGTACATGGCCGTGCTCGCGGAGTCGTTCGCGCGTGCCGCCTCGTAGATCGCCTGGGCCTGCGATTTCTGCGCATCGTCGAACTTGCCGTTTGCCGCCTGCGCCAGTGCCAGCGCGGTCGCGTCGCCCGCATCCGGACGCTGCCGGTACAGGGCCTGCGCGTAATCGAGCGCCATGCTGCGTTCGTCCGCGGTGGCGGCCGGGCACGTGCTGGCCAGGCGCACGAATATCTGCATCAGGTCGCCGTCCTGCGCGCGCTTGACCAGGCGCCGATTGATTTCGTTCAAGGCGTCGCGGCATTGCCCGGCCATGGCCTGCGCAGCGGCCAGGCGCGCTTCCGCGCCGGCATCGCCGTCGAGGATGCGCACGAGTTGCCGGTATTGCTCGGCCGCCTGCGCATAGTCGCCTTGCCGCATCAGCGCATTGCCCAGCAACAGGCGCGCATCGGGTTGATCGGCATCGGCACGCACGGCGCGCTGGTAGAACGGCAATGCCTTGGCGGCTGCGCCGGCGAATTCGTGGACCATGCCCTGGCTGAGGTTCGCGCTGGCGCCGTCGGGACTCAACTTGAGCGCTTGCGCGGCCTCGTCGTCGGCGAAATAGCGTCGGCCCATGAGGCCGTCCAGGCGCGCCATCAGGGCATAGGCTTCCGCATCCTTCGGGTTCGCCTCGGCGGCTTCCGCGGCCTTGTCGCGCGCCTGGTCGAAATCGCGCCGCGCCAGCAACTGCTTCGCCTGCTCCAGCGGCGTGCCGTGCAAGGCCGGCGCGACCGGCACGGCGAAGATTCCCGCCACCAGCGGATCGGCCAGGTTCGGCGGCACCGCGCCGGCCTTGGCCTGCGCTGCCTTGGCTTGCGTTGCGTCACCCTGCGCGGCGTAGGCGCCCGCGAGATCCTTGTACAGCGCATTGGCCTGCGGTTCGAGCCTGAGCGCCTGCTGCAAGTGTTCGATTGCCGCCGGGTAGTTTTTCTGGCGGATTTCCAGGCGCCCGAGCATGGCAAACAGCGTCGCCTGCTTCTCGCCCGCCGGCAACGCGCCGGCCAGCACTGCGTGCGCCGCGTCCAGGTTGCCCATGTCGATGAGGGTGTCGGACAGCCGATAACGGATCGGCAGGTAGACCTTGTCCAGCGCCAGCGCAGCCTCGAAGTCCGCGCGCGCTTCGGCGTTGTTCTTGCGCGCCTGCGCGACCACGCCGCGCAGGTACAACCAGCGCGCGTCCCCGGGTGCGAGTTGGTGCGCGTCATGGAAGGCGATGTCGGCCACATCGTCGAGCCCGGCGCGGAAATACACCGCGCCGATGGTGGCGTAGGCCAGGGCGAGGTCGTCGCCGATCAGGCCGACACGCGCCTTGTCGAAATCCGCGCGTGCCGAGGCAACCTGTTTGGCCAGGTCCGGCGCCAGCTTGCTGGTATCCGGCACGGGCAACGTGCGCACCAGGGCATCGTCGGCGGCAGCGGCGAAGCCGGTCATGGAAATCGCGCACAGCGCAATGCAGATCAGGAGTCGCAAACGCTTCATCGGATTGGCCGCGAGACGAACAGGGGCGCAAAGTGTAACGATGCGCGGCGGCGCGGGCCAGTTCGCGCGGCGCGATCGGTTTGCTACCCTTCAGAAAACGCGGGAGAGTTGGCATGTCCGATCAGAACCAGTTTCGCCTGCTGCGCGAGCGGCGCTTCCTGCCGTTTTTCCTGACCCAGGCGCTGGGCGCGTTCAACGACAACGTATTCAAGAACGCGCTGGTCATCCTCGTCGCATTCCTGACGGCGCAGCTGACGGTCAAGGACGTGAATTTCTATACCAACCTTGCCGCGGGCCTGTTCATCCTGCCGTTCCTGCTGTTCTCGGCGACCAGCGGCCAGCTCTCGGACAAGTACGACAAGGCGCGCCTGGCGCAGCTCGTGAAAGTACTGGAAATCGGCATCATGGGCATCGCCTTCGTCGGCTTCCACGCGCACAGCATCCCGCTGCTGCTCGCCATGCTGTTCATGATGGGCGTGCACTCGACCCTGTTCGGCCCGCTCAAGTACGGCCTGCTGCCGCAGGTGCTGGACGAACGCGAGTTGACGGGTGGCAACGGCCTGATCGAGATGGCCACGTTCGTCGCGATCCTGCTCGGCACCATCGCCGGCACCAGCCTGATCCGCGTCGACGGCATCGGCGCCTGGCTGGTCGGGGGCGCCACGATCGCGATCGCCGTGATCGGCCTTGCCTGTGCGCTCGCCATGCCGCGCGCGCCGGCGCCGGACCCGAACCTGACCATCAACTGGAACCCGTTCAGCGAAACCTGGCGCAACGTCGCCTACATCCGCACCGACCGCTCGATCTTCCTGTCGTGCCTGGGCGTGTCCTGGTTCTGGTTCTACGGCTCGATCTATTTCACCCAGTTGCCGAATTACACCAAGGTCGTGCTCGGCGGCGGGCCGGGCGTGTACACGCTCATCCTGACCGTGTTCTCCGTCGGCATCGGCCTGGGCTCGGTGCTGTGCGAGAAGCTGTCCGGGCACAAGGTCGAGATCGGCCTCGTGCCGTTCGGCTCGATCGGCATGACCGTGTTCGGCGTCGATTTGTACTTCGCCCATCCGGGCAGCGTCGGCGAGTTGAACCTGTCCATCGCGCAGATGCTGGCGCAGGCGCATGTCTGGCGCATCCTGATCGACCTCGTGCTGATGGCGATTTTCTCGGGCTTCTTCATCGTGCCGCTGTTCGCCCTGATCCAGTCGCGCAGCGATCCGGCGCGCGTGTCGCGCGTGATCGCGGCGAACAACATCCTCAACGCGCTGTTCATGGTTGTCGCCGCGATCGTCTCGGCGCTGCTGCTCAACGCGGCGAACCTGAGCATTCC
>DASTAL010000293.1:0-1301 GCA_035712685.1 Rudaea sp.
GCGTAAGCCACCACCAGCCATTTCGCACCGGCGTTCTCGAAGTTGACTTGCACGCGTGCGTGCGCGCCGGAGCCTTCCGCGTCGATCACGATGCCGTCGCCGAAACTGGCGTGGCGCACGTGCTGGCCGAGCTTGATCGGCATGGACTCGCCGCCGTCGTCGACGAAACGCCCGGCATACAGCGGTCGCGACACCTGCACGCGCGGGCGCACCTCGTGCAGCAGTTCGCGCGGCAGTTCGTGCAGGAAACGCGAGGGCCGGTTGTAGGTTTCCGATCCGTGCAGGCGGCGCGATTCCGCGTAGGACAACACCAGCGTCTGCCGCGCGCGCGTGATGCCGACATAGGCGAGGCGGCGTTCCTCTTCGAGGCGTCCGGGTTCGTCCAGCGATTTCTGGCTCGGGAACAATCCGTCTTCGAGGCCCGCAAGGAAGACGACGGGAAACTCCAGGCCCTTTGCGGAGTGCAAGGTCATGAGTTGCACGCAGTCTTCCCAGGCCTCGCCCTGGCTTTCGCCCGCTTCAAGCGCGGCGTGGGCGAGAAAGGCGGTGAGTTCGGAGAAACCCGCTTCGATATCCTCGGCATTGCGCTCGAAACGGCTGGCGACGTTGACGAGTTCGTCGAGATTTTCCACGCGTGATTCGGCATTGCCGCGCGAATCAGCCTCGTAGTAATCGCGCAAGCCGGATTGCTGGATCGCGTGGTCGATCTGCTCGGCCAGCGGCAGCGGTGCATCGCCATCGGAGGCGCAGGCTTTGGCAAGCTCGTCGATCAGCGTGACAAACGCCTTCAATGCGTTTTTCGCACGCCCGGCCAATGCCGCGCCCGCGGCCTCGTGTTGTGCGGCATCCCACATCGACGCATTCGTCGCGCGTGCGCGCTGGCGCAGCACATCGAGCGTGCGTTCGCCGATTCCGCGCGGCGGCGTGTTCACGGCGCGCTCGAATGCCGCGTCGTCATTGCGGTTGGCGACGAGGCGCAGGTAAGCGAGCGTGTCCTTGATTTCGGCGCGATCGAAGAAGCGCTGGCCGCCGTAGACGCGGTAGCGGATGTCGTGCTGGATGAGTTGTTCTTCGAAGTTGCGCGACTGTGCGTTGGACCGATACAGGATCGCGCAATCGCTCGCCTTGCCGCCGTGCTGCACGTGCTCGCGGATGCGCTCGACGACGAAACGCGCCTCGTCCTGCTCGTTGTAGGCGGCATACAGCGAGATCGGCGCGCCGGCGGCATCCGCCGTCCACAGCTTCTTGCCGAGGCGTTGCGGATTGTTCGCGATGATGGCGTTCGCGGCATTGAGGATGTT
>DASTAL010000294.1:0-5724 GCA_035712685.1 Rudaea sp.
ATTCGCGCAAGCCTGCCGGCGGCGTGCCGCGAATCCTGGCGAACAGGCGCTTGTCGGCATCGCTCGGGAAACCCGCGTAGATCGCCAGTTCCGGATCCAGGGTGGCTTTCGCCTCGCGTTCGACGGCGAAAACGCGGCGGACTTTCTCGGCGACATCCGGTGCGCGGCGCAGCGCGTGCAGATGCTTCTCGCACAGCGCGACGTCCAGGCCGATGCGCCGCGTGTCCACGTCCTTGAGCACCGCCAGCGGCGCCAGTGCCGGTGATTTGTTCGCGTGCACGGTTTTCAGCGGAATGCGCGTAAATTCCTCGGGCAGGTCCGCCTTTGGAGTGAACACGAGATCGTGGATGTCGCCCGCGTCCAGCTCGATCAGCGGCGCGGGATCGACTGCCAGGTCGTAGACGATCACGCCGTTCGGCTGGCTCGGGTGCGCGGCCAGCGGCGCCACCATCGCCGTGCATCCGCGTTCGGCCGGGTAGCGCGAGGAAACGTGCAGGACCGGCGTGCGGTGTGCGTAGTCCAGGTACTTGAACGCTTCGGTTTTGCGGCGCAGGCCGTAATAAAAATCCCACAGGCGCGGCTGCGCGCGCTTGAGCAGGCGCGCGAACGCGATCGTTGCCAGTACGTCGGACAACGCATCGTGCGCCTGTGCATGCGCAACCTTGTTGGCGGCAGTGAGGTCGACGAGCTTGAAGCTCAGCTTGCCGGCTTCGCCCGGCCAGTTCAATCCCTGCGGCCGCAACGCGTAGCACATCCGCGCCAGGTCGATGATGTCCCAGCGCGAGTTGCCGTCCTTCCATTCGCGCTCGTAGGGATCGTAAAAGTTGCGGTAAAGCAGGTTACGCGTGAATTCGTCGTCGAAGCGGATGGAGTTGTAACCGGCACCGCAGGTGCCTGGCGCGCCCAGTTCGTCGCGAATACGCGCGCTGAATTCGACTTCGCCGACACCTTCGCGCATCGCGCGCTGCGGCGCGATGCCGGTGACCATGCACGCGCCCGGTTGCGGCAGCACGTCCGGCGCCGGCTGGCAGAAGATGGATGTCGGATCGCCGACGGGTTCGAGATCGAGCGTCGTGCGCTGGCCGGCGAATTGCACCGGGCGGTCGCGCCGCGCGTCGGTGCCGGAAGTCTCGTAGTCGTGCCAGTAGATGCTCGCGGCTTGCATCCGCGCAGCGTAACACGGGGATCAGGCGGCGCTTCCGTTTGCGGCCGCATGATCCTGGATCAATTCCAGTTGGCCATTCGCGGACCGCAAGGTCGACTGCGGCTTGCCGATGTAGAACCCCTGGGCCTGGTCGACGCCACAGGCGTGCAGGGCGCGCAGGATCTCCGGACGGTCGACATGCTCGGCGACCGCGATCTTGCCGATCGAGTGGGCAATGTTGGTGATCGCACTGATGACGGCGAGATCGACCGGATCATTGAGCAGTTCGCGGATGAAGGAGCCGTCGATCTTGAGGAAATCCACGTCCAGGTGCTTGAGGTGCGCGAACGACGAGAAACCGATGCCGAAATCGTCCAGCGCGAAGCGGCAGCCAAAGGGTTTGAGCTCGGCGATCAGGTGGCGCGTGGCTTCCAGGTGATTGATCGCGCCCGCTTCGGTGATCTCGAAAATCACCGCGCGCGGATCGACGTCGAACTCGACCAGGCAATCGGTGATGAAGCCGCCGAGGTTGCCGTGGGCGAGCGATTGCGAGGCGAGGTTGATCGACAGCCCCATCGGCGAATCATGGCGGTTCTGTTCGCGCAGCGCCTGGAAGGCGTGCCGGATCACCCAGCGATCGATGTCGGCGACCATGCTGAAGCGCTCGGCCGCGGGCAGGAACGCGTTCGGCGCGACCAGCGAGCCGTCCGGCGCGCGCAGGCGGATCAGGATTTCGTAGAACATGCGTTGCTGCTGGCCGTGCAGGCGCTGGTAGCGCGGCCATAACGCGCCATGCTGTTCCGGCAGGTGCTCGTAGTCGAGGTTGGCCAGCGGCAGGATCGGCTGGAAGCACAGCGCAAAACCGTCGTTCTTCAGCGCCGACTCCAGGCGCGCCGACCAGCCCAGTTCCATGTCCATGCGTGCGCGCTGGTCGGTATCGGCGGAAAAGACATGGATCTGGTTGCGGCCATTGCGCTTGGCCAGGTGCAGGGCCACGTCCGCGGCCGCCATCGCCTCGCTTTGCGAAGGCGTGTGCTGGTCGAGCCGCGCCACGCCGATCGAAGTGCCGACACGGTAGCTCTTGCCGCCGTAGACGAAGGGCAGGGCGCCGAGCGCCTTGCGGAATTCGTCGGCGATCTGCGCGACATCGGCGTTGTTGACGTTGCGCAGGATCACCGCGTACTCGTCGCCGCCCATGCGCGCGATGTGGTCGCTGGCGCGCAGGCGCGCGGACAGGCGCCTGCCGATCTCGACCAGCAACTGGTCGCCCGCGGTGTGGCCGGCGGTGTCGTTGATGTATTTGAAACGGTCCAGGTCGAGGAACAGCAGCAGCGACACCTGGTCGGTGCGCTTCAGCCGAGCGATCTCCTGTTCAAGCTGCGTTTCGAACCAGGCGCGGTTGTTGAGCTTGGTCAGCGCGTCGTGGCTGGCCTGCCAGCGCAGTTCTTCTTCCAGCATGCGCCGCGCGGAAATGTCGCGGAACGCGACCACCGAGCCTTCGCGGCGGCCTTCGACCTGCATCGGATAGACCGTGCATTCCACCGGTACCGGCCGCTTGGCGCGGCTCCAGAACACGGTCTGCCAGCCGGGCACCTGGCTGCCCTGCGCGTAGCATTGCGACAGGAAGCAGGCGCTGCGCGGCACGGCCGTGCCGTCCTCGTAGCTGTGGTGGAAACTGTCGTAGGCGGATTCGCCGACCAGGTCGTCGACCGTGTCGTAGCCGAGCATGTCGAGCGCGGCGGGATTGATGAACTGGATCGTGCCGCGACCATCCACGCCGTACACGCCGTCGCCGACGGAACTGAGGATGCTTTGCAGGCGGCGGCGCTCGGCGTCGACCGATTTGCGGTCCTGCACGGCGCGCGCGAGCGAGCCCAGGCGGGCGAGGAACAATTCCCGCGCCTCGCTCTTGAACAGGCATTCCAGAGCGCCGGCGGACAGCGATTCGTTGATGACGCGATCGGAATAGGTGCCAGTGATGACGGCGGCGAGCACGTTCGCGGTGCGCGGATCGTTCTTCAGCCGCTGCACCAGCACCGTGCCCGGATCGCCGGGCATGAAATAGTCGACGATGGCGAGGTCGAACGCGGTCGCCTGCGCCTTGCGCCAGCCGTCCTCGACGTCCTCGGCGGTTTCAACCAGGTAGCCGTGCTTCATCAGCAGGCGACGAAACGCGATGCGCACCGTGGCCGAGTCGTCGACGAACAGCACGCGCAGGTGCGATTGGCCGCCGACATCGAGATCCTGCGTCAGCGGCGACGGCGGATTGAGCAGCTTGACCATCGCATCGGCGCATTCGCTGTAGTCGCTCCACAGCAGCAGGCCGGTGCTGGCGCGCTTCATCATCCAGTTGACCGCCGCGCCGTCGTTGTTGTCGGCCAGCAGCAGCACGGCGAAATGCTCGAACTCATCGCGATGCAGTACCGAGAAAACCTGCTCGGCAATCGGGTCGCTGTGTTCCGGCCAGCCGATGACGACGCCGCGGAACCCGAGCGTCGTGCTGCCCAGGCGCTCGATCAGCGGCAGTGCCTGCGCATAGTCGGACAACTCGCTGACCGCGAACCCGCGCGCCGCCAGCAGCCCGTGCATCGCGCGCCGGCGTGTTGCGGAAGGTTCAACGAGCAGGATGCGGTCCATGTCGGCTTCCCTGAAAGCCACAGACACAAGTGCCGGAGTCTAGTGGTGCGTCTGGCCATGCGCAAATCGTGCCGGACTGGGCAGATTCGCGGCACGGATGCTAAGGTACGGACAACTGGACTGGAAGATTCGCCGCATGAACCCACCAATGCCGCACGAAGACAATCTGATCTGGATCGATCTGGAGATGACGGGACTCGACACGGACGCCGATTCCATCCTCGAAATTTCCACCATAGTTACCGATAAGGCTTTGAATATATTGGAAGAAGGGCCGGAGTTTGCGATCCATCACGATCTTGCGAAGCTGGAGGCGATGGATGACTGGAACCGCAAGCAGCACGCCAAATCGGGACTGTGGCAGCGCGTGCTCGATTCCACCGTGGACATGGCGCAGGCCGAGGCGCTGACCGTGGATTTCCTCAACCGCTGGGTGCCGGCCGGCAAATCGCCGATGTGCGGCAACTCCATCTGCCAGGACCGGCGCTTCCTGCATCGCCTGATGCCGCGCCTGGAGCGGTTCTTCCATTACCGCAATCTCGACGTGTCCACGATCAAGGAACTGGCGCGGCGCTGGGCGCCGGAACTGGCCAAGGGCTTCACCAAGGAGTCCACGCACACCGCCTTGAGCGACGTGCGCGACTCGATCGCCGAGCTGCAGTATTACCGACAGTTCATGGGCAAGTTGCGCGGCGAGACCATATAGACCCCGTTCGCGTTGAGCGTAGCTCGCACTGCGAGCGGAGTCGAAACGCCAAGCCCTTCGACTTCGCGCCTTTGGCGCTACGCTCATGGCGAACGGAATTTTCAATCCTCGATCCGCACCAGCTTTATCCGCCCACCGGCGCCCGCCTTGATCGTCACCTGATTTTTCCGGCAGCCGAATTTTTCGGCGATCAGCGCGATCAGTTCCGCATTGGCCTTGCCGTCGACCGGCGGCGATTTGATTTGCGCGAGCCAGCTGCCGTCGATTTGTTCCAGCGAGCTCGTGCGCGCATTGGGCTTCACCTTCACCGACAAGGTTTTCATGGCCGCGCGGCGAGCGTGCGCAACAGGTTCTGCGCCGCGCCGAGGCGTTCGGCCGCGCCCGGCAGGGGCATGCGGATCTTGAGTTTGTCCTGGCCGTCCAGCGCATAGGTTTTCGGTTGTGACTGGATCAGCTTGATGATCGTCATGGGTTCGATCGGCGGATTCGGCTTGAACACGATGCGCCCGCCGTTCTCGCCGAGTTCGAGCCTGCGGATGCCAAGCGCGTTTGCGCCGAGTTTCAGCGCGGCGGCGGCGAACAGGTTCTTGACGCTGTCCGGGAGCAACCCGAATCTATCGATCATCTCCACCTGCAGCTCGCGCAGCGCGTCCGTGTCGCGCGCGCTGGCGATGCGCTTGTAGAGGGTCAGGCGTGCGTGCACGTCGGCGAGGTAATCGTCGGGAATCAGCGCGGGCATGTGCAGTTCGACTTCGGCGTCGTACTCGCTGGCGAGGTCGAAATCCGGCACCTTGCCGGACTTGAGCGCGCGCACGGCGCGGTCGAGCAGTTCGGAGTAAAGGCCGAATCCGATTTCCTCGATCTGCCCGGATTGTTCCTCGCCGAGCAACTCGCCGGCGCCGCGGATTTCCAGGTCGTGGGTCGCCAGCGTGAAGCCGGCGCCGAGCTCTTCCATCGCCGCGATGGCGTCGAGGCGTTTTTCCGCGTCCGCGCTCAAGGTGCGCTTGTCGGGCACGATCAGGTAGGCGTAGGCACGGTGGTGCGAACGGCCGACGCGTCCGCGCAGTTGATGCAACTGGGCGAGGCCGAAGCGGTCGGCGCGGTCGATCAGGATGGTGTTCGCGCTCGGCACGTCGATGCCGGACTCGATGATCGTGGTGCAGACCAGCACGTTGAAACGCTGGCGGTAGAAATCCAGCATCACCTGTTCGAGCTCGCGCTCCGGCATCTGGCCGTG
>DASTAL010000295.1:0-2693 GCA_035712685.1 Rudaea sp.
GGTTCTCTTGCTTCCCGGCATCGCCAGCGCGTTGCCGACGTTCAATCGCCAGACCGGGCAAAACTGCCAGGCATGCCACGCCGGCGGACAATTTCCGGAACTGACCGCGTACGGACGCCTGTTCAAATTGACCGGCTATACGTTGGGTGCGCGCACGCTGCCGTTCGCCGGCATGGCGGTACTGAGCGATTCGCACGTCAACAACACGAGCAAAAGCGACGACCCCAAAGCCGATTTCCAGAAGAACGATCAGCCGATTTTCGCAACTGCCAGCGTATTCGTCGCCGGCAAGATCACCGACAACCTGGGCGCGTTCCTGCAAGTCACCTACGACAACTACGCCAGCCAGTCGGACGATGGCCATTTCCACGGCCATACCAATGTCGACAACGTCGACATCCGCTACGCAGACCGCAGCATCGACGCAAACCACGACGTGATCTGGGGTGTCAGCACGAACAACAATCCGTCGGTATCGGACGTGTGGAACACCGCGGCCGCATGGATGCAGTACGTGCCGGTGCCGAGTCCGACCAGCAGCCGGTTCATCGACGGCAGCACGCCCTATCCGGGTTTTGCGGCGGGCGGCAATCTCGCCGGCCTGACCGGTTATTTGTTCTGGAACCAGACCCTGTACGTTGAAGCCGGTGGCTACCGCAGCGCCACGGGCCCGGCATCATTCATGAGCGCCGGTGTCGCCGATGGCGACAAGACCAAGCTGCAGGGCACCAATCCTTACTGGCGCATCGCACTGTCGCACGATTGGGGGCCGCACAGCCTGATGGTCGGCACGTCGGGCATGAACGCCGACGTATACGACGATCCCCTCGACACCTCGGACCCGTCGACGCTGCATCATTTCCGTGATCTGGGCGTCGATGCGCAATACCAGTACCTGCTCGACCCGCACGTCTTCACGGCGCAACTTGCCTATCTGCGCGACCGCCAGCGCCTGCCGGCGTTTCTGGCTGGGCAGCCGGTCTTCGACGTGAACGGCAACCCGTTGCCGGACACGAATGCCGTGGACCGCACCAACGTGTTCCGCGCCAAGGCGAGCTATGTCTACGACGCGCACTACGGCGGCAGCTTGTCGTTCTTCAACCAGACCGGAACGACCGATTCGGCGCTATACGATCCGACCCGCGTGTCCGGCAACATCTCGGGAAATCCCGCGGTGCGTGGCTGGACTTACGAGGCATTCTGGACCCCGGTGCAGTACATGCGCATCGGCTTGCAGTACACGCGCTACGACAAGTACAACGGTGCCAGCAGCAACTACGACGGCTTCGGTCGCAACGCGAGCGACAACGATTCGCTGTTCCTCTATGTCTGGGCCGCTTACTGAAGCGCGCAAGGAGCCTGCCATGACTACGCGTCGCATGATTGTGCTGTTGTGCGTGCTCGCTGCCGCCGGCTGTGCCAACCTCCCGCGTTCGCGCGACACGGCGAACCCGGATGTCTCCGGCCGCACGCTTGCGATGCAGGTTTGTTCCAATTGCCATGGCGTCACCGGAGTGGCGCGTTCGCCGAATTTCCCCAACCTCGCGGCGCAGCAGGAAGTCTATCTCGAGGCCCAGCTGAAGAGTTTCCGCACGCCCGGCCGGCGCGACCCGGCCGGATTCGAATACATGTGGGGATTGAGCCACTACCTGACCGACGCCCAGATCCACGATCTTGCAGCGTATTTCGCCGCACAGCCTCCGGCGCATCAGCCGATCGAAGGCAAAGCCGTGCGCATTGCCGCCGGCAAGGCCATTTTCGAGCACGGCCTTCCCGCCCAATCGGTACCGCCCTGTTCAAGCTGCCACGGCGCCGACGGCGGCGGCAATGCAAACTTCCCGCGCCTGGCCGGACAGCATCTGGACTACCTGGAGAAACAGCTGGCCGTGTTCCAGCGCACCGACGAACGTCCCGAAGGCTCGGTGATGAAGGTGGTGGCGCACAGTCTCACGCCGGACAACATCAAGAACGTCGCCGCGTACCTGCAGTCGATGCCGCGGGACTGAACCGGGAACGGTCAGGAAAACCCGGATCGCAGGCTGCCGTCGATTTGCAGGCGCAGCGGCGCGGCGAGCGGCACGCCATCGAGTTCGACGCCGCTCGTTCCGAGGACGATGTGCCCGCGCGCGATCAGATCCACGCTGGCCACGAGCAGGCGATGTTCCAGCGGCAGCAGGCGCCTGGCCAGCGCTTCGGGCGTGTCGCCGGCAAGTATCGGCATTTCCACCTGCGCGAATACCGGTCCGCCGTCGAGCTCCCCGGTGACGAAATGCACGCTCGCGCCGTGCATGCTGTCGCCGGCTTCGAGCGCGCGTGCGTGCGTGCGCAGGCCGGGAAATTTCGGCAGCAGGGAAGGGTGGATGTTGATGATGCGCGCGCGCCACGCGTCCACCACGGCCGTGTCGATCACGCGCATGTAGCCCGCAAGCACGATCAGGTCGGGCTGGAACTCCGCAACGCGCGCGAACAGGGCGCGGTCGAAGGCGGCGCGGTCCGGGAAATCCGCGGCCGACAATGCCACGGCATCGATGCCTGCCTCTCGCGCGCGCGCCAGCGCCGGCGCAGCGGGCTTGTCCGAAAGCAGGGCGCGGATGCGGATCGGCACCGCCGCCTGCCGTTGCGCATCGAGCAGGGCCGCGAAATTGCTGCCGCGGCCGGAGGCGAGGACGACGACATCACGCACCATGACATCG
>DASTAL010000296.1:0-1823 GCA_035712685.1 Rudaea sp.
TCGTCCGTGCTGATGCCGGTCGGCCACGCCGGCATGCTCGCAGGCATGTTGGCGATTGGCAGCGGCGATGCGCACCGTTTCCATCCCGGCATGGGCACGGTATTCCTGAAACTGATCGCCGAAACCATCGACGCGGCGATCGCGCGTTATTCGTAGTGCGATGAGTGGCGACCCGCTCGCGCAGGGTATCGATGGCTTCGCCGCCTACTTGCGCATCGAGCGGCGCTATTCGCCGGCGACGCTGGCCAATTACACGCGCTCGTTGCAGCGCCTGCGCGAATTCCTCGCCGCGCAAGGCGTGACGCGTTGGCGCGAGGCGCGCGGCGAACAGATCCAGGCCTTGATCGCCAAATCGCATCGCGCGGGGTTATCCCCCGGATCGCTGCGCGACATGCTGTCCGCCTATCGCAGCTTCTACCGCTGGCTCGCGCGCGACGGCGAGGCGGCGATGAATCCGGCCATCGCCGTTCGATCGCCCAAGGCGCCGCGCAAGCTGCCGCAGGTGCTCGACGAGGACGAAGTCGGCGCGCTGCTGGATTTTCCGGCGAACGATCCCGAGGCCGTGCGCGATCGTGCATTGCTTGAACTTCTCTACTCGTCCGGCTTGCGCGTGTCGGAACTCACTTCCGTGCGCTGGCGCGACCTGGACATGGATGAAGGTTTGATCCGCGTCACTGGCAAGGGCAGCAAGACGCGCATCGTCCCGGTCGGCGGCAAGGCCATCGCCGCATTGCAGGCGCTGCGCGAGCAGGATCGCCCCGGCGCCGACGACGTGCTTGTGCGCGGACGCCTCGGCAAGCCGCTCACGCCCGCCGCCGTGCGCACGCGCCTGAAACGCCGCGCCAAGGATCAGGGCGTGTGGAAGCGCGTGTATCCGCACCTGCTGCGGCATTCCTGCGCCAGCCACGTGCTCGAATCCTCCGGCGATCTGCGTGCGGTGCAGGAACTGCTCGGCCATGCCGACATCGGCACCACGCAGATCTACACGCACCTCGACTTCCAGCATCTGGCCAAGGTCTACGACGCGGCGCATCCGCGGGCGAGACGGAAGTAGGTCGTCTACTTCGCACCTAAACTCACGGCTCCCGCTGCGGCGACGTTTTGCCCGTACACGTTTTCGTTGAAGCCGATGATGCGCAAATGCTCCGTCATCAGGATCGGGACCGCCGAAATATCGAGCGTCTTGTAGAGACTCTCCGCTGCGGGCGATGTGTCGATTTCGTAGAGGGCGTAGTCGATCCTGTTCGCGTCCAGCCATGCCCGCGCCTTGCGGCAGTAGGGGCAGGTCGAGCGCGTGAACAATGCAACGCGGTGATGGGCCTGCGCGATGATGCCCGAGAAATCCCCGGGCGCGATCGGCGCCGGCGCGGATGCGCTGCGCAAGGTCTGGATGCCGTAGCCGCAGGCTGTGCCTACCGCCACCAGCGCCAGCGTGGCGGCGAGATTTTTCGACTTGTTCATGGTTCGCTCGCTGTTGATTGTGCGTTGAAAACAGCGACATCCCTGTCGCTCCGTCACGGGCGCTGTGTATGCCTCTTACATTCCGAACAAGGCGCAGCAAAGGCTGACCGAAAATCCCAGTTCAGCGCAGACGCCAAGTGCCGCGCCGCCCGAGCAGCCGGTGCCGCGTGGCGGCATCGCAAACGCCGACGCGGCCGCCAAGCCAAGGACGAGGCCGAACAACACGGGAACGGCAAGTTTCGCGGTTCGTTTCATATAATTTCTCCCAAAAGGTTTCCAAGGGCCGTCGAAGGACGGCCGTCATCCAAGAACGCCGCTTTCGCGCGATTTGCGACATCGAGTCGCGGGTTGCCGCTCGCGGC